>NZ_JBEXLC010000237.1:0-8426 GCF_040609795.1 Nocardia sp. NPDC004604 | reverse complement strand
ATCAATTGCTTGTCTTGCTTCTGATTTTTTAAGCACATCTGGTTGGATTGCATTGATTGTATTCGTACCATTTGTTTTTGCTTCATCCACACCTGCGCACCTCGGCGAAGCGGTCCCAGTCCGGGTACCGCGGTCGCAGCGTCTCGGCGGTCTGGAAGTGGCGCTTACCCCAGTGCGGGCGACCGTTGTACTTGTCGAAAACCGCTTCGCAGGCGCGGAAATACGGTTCGAATTCCATTCCGCGATATTGGTGCACGGCGATGTAGCAGGTGTCGCGGCCACCGGCCGGGGACAGGAATGCGTCATCGGGGGCGACCCAGCGCACCTCGATCGGCATAGGCGTATCGAACCTCGTCGATAGTTCCTTGATCTCGCGGATGGCGGCGGCGGAATGCTCGCGCGGGATCGCGTACTCCATTTCGGTGAAGCGAATCAGCCGGGGCGAGGCGAAGACTCGATAGGAGCGGTCGACCTGGCGCCGGTAGCTGCCCGCGTACGCCGCACCGCGATGGATCCACGGCACCAGCCGCGGCTGCCGCTTGCCCAGTCGACACAGCGCGTCGAAGGCGTAGTTGGACATCAGAATGTCGGCGAACCAGTCGGCGGCCTTGCCGCGCGGCTGCTCCGGCAGGTCGACGGGGTTGTTGCGCTTGGTCATCGCCAGCGGACTGTGCCCGAACATGTAGAACTCGAAATGCTGGTTGCCGTCGACATAGGCGTCCAGATCCGCGAGGACCTGCTCGACCGGCACCGGCCGCTCGATCCCTTCGAGCACGAACGAGGGCACCAACTGCAGGGTGACCGCACTGACCACGCCGAGCGCGCCGACGCTGACCCGCGCCGCCCGCCAGCCGTCCGGATCGGTCTGCTCGTTCACCTCGACCCGGCTGCCGTCGGCGAGTACCAACTCGATGGATTGCAGTGCGGCCGAAAGGTTTTGCAGGGTTGCGCCGGTGCCATGGGTGCCGGTGGCGGTGGCACCCGCGACGGTCTGCACATCAATATCGCCCAGATTGGGGAAGGCCAGACCGAGCGGATGTAGTGCGGTGCTAGCGGCATTGAGGGTGATGCCCGCCTCGACTCGGACGCGGCCGGTCTCCCGGTCCACGGTGAGGATGCGGTTCATCTTCGAAAGGTTCACCAGGATGCCGTCGGTCAGCACCGCATCGGTGAAGGAATGGCCCGCTCCGGCGACCCGTATGGTCTGTCCGGTGGTGGCGGCGCCGCCGATGATCGCGGCCAGTTCTTCGGGGTTGCGAGGGGCCGCAATGGCAGCCGGAGCGCACTGTTGATCCCCGGCCCAGTTCCCCCACGAGTTGGTCATGCGTCCAACTTTAAGGGACCGGCGATATATGCGCTAGATATGTCCGATTTTTGCGCTAGCGCTTTCTGCCCGCGCAGGCGAACGTCTTGGCCTGTTCGACTTCCTCATCCGTCAATGGGGGTACCGGAAGCGGTCGGCGCGGCGCGGAATCGCTGCGTACACCGTTGAGCGCGATGGCCATATAGCGCTGCCACGAGTTCGGATTCACCGGCTTGGAGAACTCGGCGAGCGCGTCGACCATGTGGATCAGCGCGAAGAAGTCCGAGGGCTCGATATCGGGCTGCAGTGCGCCCGCGTCGCGCGCGCGATCGATGACCGCGGCGATGGTCGGCTTGATCCGGTCGCGCAACTGGGCGAAGCGGTCCATATCCTCTTCGAGTTCGAGCATCACCTCGCTGAAGCCGCGATTGGTGGCCAGGTGGGTGCAGGCGTACTCGAAGAACTGGACCAGGCCCAGCCAGGGGTCCGGATGCTGCGCGGCGGCCTCGGCGGCGACGGCGAACTCGCCGACGTTCTGTTCGAAGACCTCGGCGATCAATTCCTTCTTGTTGGCGAAGCGTCGGTAGACGGTGCCGACGCCGACTCCGGCGCGTTCGGCCACGTCGTCGAGGGTGATCTCGAGTCCGTGATCGGCGAAGAGCTGGCGGGCTGCCTCGACGATCCGCTGCTGATTGCGGGCGGCGTCGGCACGTAGACGCCGAGGTGGAGGCACGGTAGTGGCGTGATTCACAGGAACATCCTAGCAATAAGCGGGATTAAGCGGAGGTGTTGTCTCCGTTATTGTGTTAGCTTAGACCGGTAAGCGGAGGAGGTGCCTCCGTATTGAGACTCGGGACAAAGGGGACACATGACTACCACGTTGGACCGTGGGGCACCCGCCCCCGAGAAATCTGACTCGGGCCGCCGCGGCTCGCATGCCCTGCGCTGGTGGGTGCTCGCCGTACTCGGCGTGGCTCAGCTCATGGTGGTGCTCGACGCGACCGTCGTGAATATCGCGCTGCCCGCAGCGCAACTGGACCTCGGTTTCAGCGATGGCGACCGGCAGTGGGTCGTCACCGGTTACGCCCTTGCCTTCGGCAGCCTGTTGCTGCTCGGTGGCCGACTCAGTGACCTGTTCGGCCGGCGCAACACCTTCATTATCGGCCTGGTCGGATTCGCCGTCGCCTCTGCGCTCGGCGGCGCCGCGACCAGCTTCGAGATGCTGGTCGCAGCCCGAGTCGGGCAGGGCGTCTTCGGCGCATTGTTGGCACCGGCCGCGTTGTCGCTGCTGACGGTCACCTTCACCGAACCCTCCGAGCGGGCCAAGGCCTTCGGCATCTTCGGTGCGGTCGCCGGTGCCGGTGGCGCGATCGGCTTGCTGCTCGGCGGCATGCTCACCGAATGGGCGTCGTGGCGCTGGGTGATGTTCGTCAACCTCGGCTTCGCCGCGGTCGCGCTGGTCGGTGCGGTGCTGCTGCTGGCACGGCATGTGGTGACCGAGCGGCCCAAGCTCGACATCCCCGGCACCGTCGTGGTGACCGCCGCGCTGTTCGGCATCGTCTACGGTTTCTCGCACGCCGAATCGACCAGCTGGACCAATCCGGTCACCCTCGGCTTCCTCATCGGTGGCGCGGCGCTGCTCGCGGCGTTCGTGGCGATCGAGACCCGGGTGGCGCATCCGCTGCTGCCGCTGCGCATCGTCTTGGATCGCACCCGCGGCGGTTCGTTCCTGACGGTATTCGTCATGGGCATCGGGATGTTCGCGATCTTCCTGTTCCTGACCTACTACATGCAGCTGAGCATGGGCTACTCGCCGATCAAGACCGGTCTGGCCTTCCTGCCGATGGTGGCGGGCATGGTTGCCTCCTCGACTACGGTGCCATCGCTGCTGATGCCCAAGGTCGGTCCGAAGATGGTGGTCGCCGGTGGCTTCCTGGTGGCCGCACTCGGTATGGCATGGCTGACCCAGATCGGCCTGGACAGCAGCTATGTCGGGAATATCCTGCCCGCGCTGATCCTGATGGGTCTTGGCCTCGGTGGCGCGATGTCGACCGCCTTCCAGGGCGCGACGGCCGGTGTGCACCACGAGGACGCGGGTGTGGCCTCGGCGATGATCAATACCAGCCAGCAGGTCGGCGGTTCGATCGGCACGGCGCTGCTGAGCACCATCGCTGCTTCTGCCGCGACGGATTATCTGTCCACCCACCAGCCCGGTCCGCTGGCGATGGCACAGGCGCAGATCGAGAGCTACACGACCAGTTTCTGGTGGGCCACCGCGATATTCGTGGCCGGTGCGGTTATCACCGGATTACTGATGCCGAATACGGTGCCAGCGCCATCCGAGGGTGAGCCGGTCATCGTGCACTGAACTGTTCCGCTCGAACAGCACAGCGCCCGCGTCAATGATGACGCGGGCGCTGTGTTTTCGGTGCACCGGTAATCCGGTATCAGCAGTTGCTCGGGGCCGGAAGTCCCGCGAAACGATCGGACAGATAGGCGAATGCCCGTGGCGCGCCGATAAAGATCGCCGAGTTGTGGTCGGCGCCCGGGATCAGGTCGAGCAGCACCGGGGTGCCCGCCGCGCAATAGCGGCCCATTACGTCGCGGGCCAGCCAGGGGTCGACCTCGTCGTTGGTGCCGTGCCATTCGTATATCGGCGCGCGCGGTACGCCGGAAAAGGTCTCCAGACTGTTGTCGTCCATGACCCCGATGGCGCTCGCATCCGCGTCGAACGGCGAGCCATTGAAGACATCGTCGAAATCCATATTTGCGCCCGCCGCGATGATCTCGCTGGTGCAGGCGTTGGCGACCTGATCGCGCAGTGCCCATCCCGTCGGATTGAGGAACCGTTCCATCGCCAGCTGGGTCGGGTATTCGCGCTCCAGCCCCATCCCGGCGGCGAAACCGAGGCCGAACAATCGGTTCGGTGCCTGGCCGACCTCGCGGGCGAGTTTGCCGATATTCACCGGCACGCCGCCCTGCGCCACCCCGACGATCGGCAGTTCCGGCGCGTACTCCGGGGCGAGCGCCGCCGCGAATCCGGTCGCCGTGCCGCCGGCGGAGTATCCGGTCATGCCGACCGGGCTGCCCGCGAGATCGGCTGGTGGGAAACGCTTTACCGCCCGGATGCCGTCGAGTGTCAGCATGCCGCCGAGGCGGCCCGTGCCGTAGGCGCTGGTCGGGCCGAGATGATCCGGAACGGCCACCGCCCAGCCGCGGGCCAGCAGCACATTGAGCAAGGGCGCCTCTTGCATTCCGCCGTCGAAAAGGCTGTGCGAGGGCGCGCACTGCAGGCCGAGCGAATTGATGGCCGGTTGATACGACACCAGCGGCCGATCGAGTCCGCCGCCCACCGGTAGCAGCACCGTGGTGACGGCCGCAATGGGATCGCCCGCCGAATTGGTCGACCGGTAGAGCAACTGCCACGCCGTCGCGCCGGGGAAGCCCGTCGCTGCCACCGGCCTGCTGCGGATCACATCGCCGGGCTGGAAGTTGCCCACATCCGGTGGCGCCCAATAGAAACCGTCCGGATCCGGAATAGGATAGGTCGGCTGCGCCATGGCGGGCGGTGCGTAACCGAGTCCGGCCAGCGCGGTCGCCAAGATCGCGACACCGAGTCGCCGGACCGACGGTCGCCATGTCCGACGAATCGATCTGCCGAACAGTTGCTGGCACTCGGTTCGGCGGCCTGCCACCGTATTCCGAAGCGCGTTGGGTACTTCCCGTCGTGCCGCCATCATCGCTCCCGACCTGTCTCCGTAGGGGTAGGTGGGAACTTCGGCCAAACCTTCCAGGCATTCGTACGTGCTCCGGGGTGCCATGTCAACGAACGGCGCTGTTCATGGCGTGCGCCGCCGTCCCGGATACGCGGATCATCCGGTGACCGTTAGCATTGCGCCGGTGGTGCTCGTGGTGATCTCCCTCGGCGGTGGTCTCGGTGCGCTGCTGCGCTATGCCATCGGCGTGTGGTGGCCGGGGCAACCGCATCAGGTCCCCTGGTCGACGTTCACGATCAACGTCGTGGGATGCTTTGCGATCGGAATTCTGATGGTTCTGATCACCGGAGTGTGGGTAG
Source organism: Nocardia sp. NPDC004604 (assembly GCF_040609795.1). Lineage (NCBI taxonomy): Bacteria > Bacillati > Actinomycetota > Actinomycetes > Mycobacteriales > Nocardiaceae > Nocardia > Nocardia sp. NPDC004604. The sequence goes on along the minus strand of NZ_JBEXLC010000237.1, from coordinate 3,048 downwards.
CCCACAGACTGCTGCGCCCCTTCCTCGGTATCGGATTCCTCGGCGGCTTCACCACTTTTTCCACCTACAGCGTCGAGGTTCGTAGACTGCTCCAATCGGGTGCCACGGTCGAGGCGCTCGGCTATCTCGGGGGGACGATGGTGGCGGCATTGGGGGCGGTCGTGCTCGGCATGACTGTGGCACGGTGGGCGGCTGGTACGGCACGACGAACGAGTTGAACAGTGGAGAGCACGACGGAAGGGGGTCAGGCGATGAGTGATTCACCGGCGGGCACTGGTCCGGCCGCGGGACAGTGGCAGTCTGCGGCGCGACTGACGATCCTGCTCGACGAGGACGACAAGTGGCGGCACGGCCCCCTGCATCACGAGATCGTGCGACGTGCCCGCGACGCCGGACTGGCCGGAGCCAGCGTGTGGCGCGGATTAGAGGGCTACGGCGCCTCCTCGCGCATCCACACCAGCCGGATCCTGGATCTGGCCGAACACCTACCCGTCCTGGTGATGGTCGTCGACGAGGTGCAGCGGCTGCGGACCTTCGTGCAGCAGAACTCCGAGGTGCTCGCCGGGGTGAACGTCGTGCTGTCCGACGTCGAGATCTGGCATCCGACACTGGGGGTCGCCCGATGATCGTCCTGCTCGTCGTCGTGGGTGGCATGGTCGGCGCACCCGCCAGGTACCTCATCGACCGTGCGGTTGCCGCGCGATTCGAATCTCTGCTGCCGCTGGGCACATTGACCGTTAGCATTGTCGGTTCGGCGTTGCTCGGTGGACTGATCGGCGCCAGTGCGAACAGCTGGCTGTTGGCCACCGCGGGAACAGGCTTCTGTGGTGCGCTCACCACATTCAGCACCTTCGGCTACGAGACGATCCGCCTCACCGTCGAGGGCGCCTACGCATATGCGTTGGGCAATGTGGTGCTCAGCGTCGTCACCAGCCTGACCGCGGTGTACGCCGCCGCGGCCACGACCAAGTGGTTGTGGCCATGATTTTGATGACGAGCCGGGCGCAGCCGACACGGAAGGGAGACCTGAGCATGGCCCATGATCGAGCCGGGCGATCCGCGCGTCCCTCCGACCTGGAGGACATCGCGCGTCTGGTGACGGCCTACTACAGCCGCATCCCGGATCCGGCCGATCCCGCACAGCAGGTGGCCTTCGGTACCTCGGGGCATCGGGGTTCGAGTCTGGACTGCGCGTTCAACGAGGCGCACATTCTGGCGATCACCCAGTCGATCGTGGAATACCGTGCCATGCGCGGCATTACCGGTCCGGTCTATCTGGCCCGCGACACCCACGCACTCTCCGAGCCCGCGTGGACCACGGCACTCGAGGTGCTCGCCGCCAACGATGTGACCGCGATGATCGATGCCCGCGACCGCTACACCCCGACACCCGCCCTGAGCCATGCGGTGCTGCGCCACAATCGCGGCGGCGCCAAACACCAGGCCGATGGCATCGTCGTCACGCCCTCACACAATCCGCCGCGCGACGGCGGCTTCAAATACAATCCGCCGCACGGTGGTCCGGCCGATACCAGGGCCACCGACGCCATCGCCACCCGCGCCAACGAACTGTTGCGCGGCGGACTGGCCGGTGTGCGGCGAACCACGCTGCGGCATGCGCTGGAGAACGGTGTCGAGCGCTACGACTACCTCGACCACTACATCGCCGATCTGCCGAATGTGTTGAACCTGGATGCCATTCGCGGTGCCGGGATCCGGCTCGGCGCGGATCCGATGGGCGGGGCCAGTGTCGACTACTGGGAGGAGATCGGGCAGCGCTACGACCTCGAGCTCGAGGTCGTCAACCCGTTCGTCGATCCGACCTGGCGGTTCATGACCCTGGATGCCGACGGCAAGATCCGGATGGATCCGTCCTCGCGCTATGCGATGGCCTCGCTGATCGCCATCAAGGACGACTACGACATCTCCACCGGCAATGACGCCGACGCGGACCGGCACGGCATTGTCACCCCCGACGGTGGCCTGATGAATCCGAACCATTTCCTCGCGGTCGCGATCGAATATCTGGTCGCGAACCGGATGGGCTGGGACGCGCTGACCAAGATCGGCAAGACGGCGGTGAGTTCGTCGATGATCGACCGGGTGGTCAGCGTGCTCGGGCGTGATGTGTACGAGGTGCCGGTCGGCTTCAAATTCTTCGTACCCGGATTGTTCAGCGGCAGTCTGGCTTTCGGCGGTGAGGAGAGTGCGGGCGCATCGTTCCTGCGGATGGACGGCACCGTGTGGACAACCGATAAGGACGGCATCCTGCTCGCCCTGCTGGCGACCGAGGTGGCCGCGGTCACCGGTCAGAGTCCATCGGCGCGCTACGTCGAACTCGAGAAGCGCTACGGCAGTCCCGCCTATGCGCGGATCGATGCCGCCGCGACCCCGGAACAGAAAGCGTTGCTCGCGAAGTTGACACCGGACATGATCACCACAAAGGAGATCGCCGGTGAGCCGATCACGGCGGTGCTCACCCGAGCGCGCGGCAATGGCGCGCCGCTGGGCGGATTGAAGGTCACCACGGAGAATGCGTGGTTCGCGGCGCGGCCGTCGGGGACCGAGGACAAGTACAAGATCTACGCGGAGTCGTTCCAAGGGCCCGAGCATTTGGCCCAGGTGCAGGCTGCCGCGGAGGAAGTGGTGGGGCAGGCGCTGTCCGGTGAGTGATAGATCGGTTACGGGGTCGGCCGGGGCGCCGGGTTCGGCGGATTTGGTGGGTTCGCCTGGTTCGTCGGGGGCGGCGGGTTCGGTGGTGCCGGGGAGTTCGGCTGGGGCTTGGGGGTCGGTGGAGACGGGCGGGGCGGCGGATTTGGTGGGTTCGCTCGGTTCGTCGGAGTCGGCGGGTGCGCCCGGGTCAGTGGGTGCGCCAGGTTCGGTGGTGCTGGGAGGTTCGGCGAGGGCTTGGGGGTCGGCGGGGTCGGTCGGGGCGCGGGGTTCGGCGGATTTGGTGGGTTCGCCCGGTGCGTCGGGGTCTGCGGGTGCGTCCGGTTCGGTGGTGCCGGGGGGTTCGGCGAGGGCTTGGGGGTCGGCGGGGTCGGTAGA
>NZ_JBEXLC010000236.1:0-8471 GCF_040609795.1 Nocardia sp. NPDC004604 | reverse complement strand
AGTCGTTGTTGTGGGTCCATTGCTAGTGCTTCGCGGGGTGAGATGCCGAATAGTGCGGGATCGAACTCGGCTGCGTTGTAGAGGAATCCGCCCTCCTGGGTTGCTGAGGCACCGGGCGCATCCGGATCGTCAGCGCTCAGCTCGGCCAGCGGCCACCCACGATCCGGTGGGAACGCCGAAATCGCATCGCCGCCGGCGGAAACCAGTCCCCACAGCGCCTCCGGGGTGTCCACACCACCGGGAAAACGACAGGCCATCCCGACGACCGCGATCGGCTCGCGGTCCCGGCTCTCGAGTTCGGACAGCCGCTCCCGCGTGCGTTGCAGATCAGCGGTGACCCGCTTGAGATAGCCGAAGAGCTTTTCGTCCTGCGCCATCGCGCACAACCACCTGTCGTTTCGAGCGGACTGGAATGGGGGGCTTGGTCAGAGGTTGCGATCGATGAAATCCATCAACTCCTCCGGTGTGGTGGTGTCGGCGAGGTCCGTCCGGTGGTGTCCGTTCGCGTGGTCGCGCCGGTTCCACTCGGTCAGCAGGTGCGCGAGGCGTTCGGCGACTTGCGCGTGATCGGCGCTCGCCCGTTCCGCGGCGAGCAGGACCTCGAGGCGGTCCAGTTCGCCGAGCAAAGTGTTGGTGGCACCGGGCAATTCGGCATCGAGGAACGCGGCAAGCGCCTCCGGAGACGGATGATCGAACGCGATCGTGGCCGACAACGCGACACCGGTGCGCGCGGTGAGCCGGTTACGCAGATCGACCGCGGTGAGCGAATCGAAACCCAGATCGGTGAAGCTGCGCCGGGTATCCAGCGCGGCGGGCGAGGTATGTCCGAGCGTCGCGGCGACCTCGGCCCGCACCACGTCGACCAGCACGCTGCCGCGCTCCTCGACGGAGAGCCCGATGATCCGCTCGCGCAAGGACACCGCGGCCTGCAGGGGCGAATCCTGTTCCCGGACAGTGACAAACCCGCGCAGCACCGCTGGTAGTTCCGCCGCACCCGTGCCCAGCGCGGCCCGATTCAACAGCAGCGCAACGACCGCCGCGGCACCGGACCCGAGCGCCTCATCGAACATCGCCAACCCCTGCTCCGCCCGGATCGGCAGCACACCCGCGCGCACCAGGCGCCGCCGGTCGGTGTCACCGAGCCCGCCCGCCATGCCGTCCGCGACATCCCACAGACCCCACGCCAGCGACACCGCGGGCAGTCCCTGCGCGCGCCGAACCTCGGCGAGCGCGTCCAGGAACCCATTGGCCGCCGCGTAATTGGCCTGCCCCGCCGACCCGAGCACCCCGGCCGCCGAGGAGAACAGGACGAAGGCCGACAGATCCAGCTCGCGGGTCAGCTCGTGCAGATGCCACGCGCCAACGGCTTTCGGCCCGAACACGGTGCGCAAGCGTTCCGTCGACTGCTCGGACACCGGGGCGTCGTCGACCACCCCCGCGCAGTGCACCACCGCCGACAGCGGCCGGCGCGCGGGCACTGCGGCTAGCAGCTCGGCCAGCGCCCGCCGATCGGACACATCGCACGCCGCGAGCTCCACCTCGGCGCCGAGCTCAGACAGCCGCGCCGCCAGCGCGTCGCTGCCCGGAGCCGCCGCGCCGCGCCTGCTGACGAGCAGCAGCCTGCGCACACCGTGCGCCTCGACCAGATGCCGGGCGATCCGGCCGCCGAGCGCACCGCTCGCCCCGGTCACCAGGACCGTGCCGGGGCGCCACTGCGCATCCGCCGCCGACGGCATCCGGCGCACGAGGCGCGGCACGAACGCACTATCGGAGCTCAGCACCACCTGCGGTTCCCCCGAGGTCACCGCCGCGGCGAGCCGGTCGTCGCCGTCGACCAGGGCAACTCGGCCTGGATATTCGACCTGCACCGACCGCACCAGCCCCCACACCGCGGCGGCGGGCAGGCGGCGGGCGGGATCGTCGGACGCGATGCCGTCGGTGACCACGACCAGGCGTGATCGCGGATCGGCCTGCTGGGTGAGCCAGTCCCGTACCGAGCCGAGCACGTATTCGGCGGCCAGCCGCGCCGACTCGGCCGGGTTGTCCGGATCAGACTGTCGTGCAGCGACTTTCAATATGGAAGTGTCGGCGGGTAGCTCGGTCGCGGCGGGCAGCGCTACGGGCTGCCAATCCACCCGCAGTGACGGAACCCGCACCGTTCGCAGTCCCGCGTCGGAGATCGGCCGCCCGCGCAGCGACGAGACCGAGGCGACCAGGCTGCCCAACGGATCGGCCAGCTCGACGGTGACCTCGTCGCGCCCGCGGCGGACCACCCGGACCGACATCGCCGTGCTCGACCGGCCGTGCAGGGTGACACCGGTCCAGGCGAACGGCAGGCTCGCCGGTTCGCCGTCCGCGTCGATCGCGGTGGCGTGCAGTGCCGCGTCGAACAGGGCCGGGTGCACGGCGAAAGCACCGGCGTCGCCGTCCATGCGGAGCTCGGCGAAGACTTCGTCGCCGCGCCGCCAGGCCGCCCGCATACTGCGGAACGCCGGACCGTAGCTGACGCCGGATTCGCCCATCCGCTCGTAGAAGTCGCCGATATCGATCGCCACCGCGTCGGCCGGTGGCCACTGCACGGCCTCGCTCGGCCGGGCGGCCTGGTCCGCGTCAAGGACACCCGAGCAGTGCCGCGTCCACGGTTCGTCGGGCTCGGCGCTCGCAGGCCGCGAGTACACCGCGACCGCGCGGCGCCCGTCCACCGGCTCGTCGACCTCGACCCGCACCTGCACGCTGTCCGACTCGGTCAGCACCAAGGGCACGTCGGTGATGAGCTCGACCAGATGGGGGTGTCCACTGTGCCGACCGGCGTGCAGCGCCAGATCCACGAACATGGTGCCGGGGAACAACACCGCACCGTGCACCGCGTGGTCGGCCAGCCAGGGCAGGGCGGCGAGCGACACTCGGCCCGTGAACAGCATCCGGTCCGACGACGGTGTGGTCACCGACGCCTTGAGGATCGGGTGATCGGCACTGTCCAGACCCGCCGCGGCAAGGTCGACCACACCGGACGGCTGATTGTCGAGCCAGTAGCGCTGGCGCTGGAACGGGTAGGTCGGCAATGCCGTTGTGCGGGCACCGGTATCGGCGAAGTAGCTGTCCCAGTTAGGGGTTACGCCGTTCGCGATCAGATGGGTGAGGGCGACGGTGAGGGTTTCGGTCTCGGGCCGGTCATGGCGTAGGGAGGACACTGCCGTACCGCTGATGTGTGCCGTCAATGCAGCATTGGGGCCGATCTCCAGGTATACGGCGGGGTTGTGCTCGGCAATGCTGGTGACCGCGTCGGCGAAGCGAACGGTGTTGCGGGCGTGCCTGATCCAATGGCCCGGGTCTGCCAGCATGGTGTCGTCCACCGGTTGGCCAGTGCGGGTGGAGACCATCGGGATCGTCGGTGCGCCGCACGTCAGGTGGGACACGACCGCACCGAATTCGTCGAGGATCGAGTCCATCAGCGGTGAGTGGAAGGCGTGGGAGACCTCGAGCCAGGTGATCCGGTGTCCGTCGAGGCGGGTGGTGATTTCGGTGAGTGCGGTGTGGTCTCCGGACAGCACAACGGCTTTGGGTCCGTTGACGGCGGCGATACCGACTTTGTCTTCGTATCCCCGCAAATGGGGGAGGATTTCGTCTTCGGTGATGTCGATAGCGACCATCGCGCCACCCTCGGGCAGCGACTGCATGAGCCTGCCACGGGTGGTGATGAGCATCGCCGCCTCGGAGAGTGTGAGCGCTCCGGCGATAAAGGCGGCGGTGATCTCACCGATGGAGTGACCCGCCACCACCGTGGGCATGACGGCCCAGGATTCCCAGAGCCGGTACAGGGCGACCTGCAGCGCGAACAGCGCCGGTTGGGCATACCGGGTCTGCTCCAGCAGCTCCTTGTCGTCACCGAAGACGATGTCGCGCAACGGTTGTGGGAGATACCGATCGAGCTCCGCACAGGTGATGTCGAAGGCTGCGGCGTAGACGGGGTACGTGTCGTAGAGTTCGCGACCCATGCCGAGGCGTTGGGTGCCTTGGCCGGAGAACACCATCGCCACGCCGCTCCCGGACGCGCGCCCGGTCACGACCGCCGGGTTCGCGACGCCCTCGGCCAGCGCGGTGAGTGCTTCGACGCGGTCGGTTTCGTTGCCTACCAGCACTACCGCGCGTTCCTCCAGCACGGCTCGGCCGGTGGCGAGTGACCAGCCGATGTCGAGTGCCGACTGTTCCGAGGTCACCGCCGCTGCCAGCTGAGCCGCCTGTGCCCGCAGCGCCGCCGCATCGCGACCGGACAGCACCCACGGCACATACGATGGTGAGTTCTGTTCGTCCGCAGCGGGTTCCGGCTCGGGTGCCTGCTCGAGGATGACATGCGCGTTGGTCCCACTGACACCGAACGAGGACACGCCCGCGCGGCGGGGCCGCTGCCGGTCGGGCCAGAGCGTGTTCTCGGTGAGCAGCGAGATCGCGCCGGTGGTCCAGTCCACGTGCGGCGTCGGTTCGTCGATGTGCAGGGTGCGGGGGAGGATGCTGTGCTGGATGGCCAGGATCATTTTGATGACGCCCGCGGCACCGGCGGCGGCCTGGGTGTGGCCGATATTGGATTTGATGGAGCCCAGCCAGAGTGGCTGTTCGCGGCCTTGTCCATAGGTGGCCAGGAGCGCTTGGGCTTCGATGGGGTCGCCGAGCCGGGTGCCGGTGCCGTGCGCTTCGACCGCGTCCACCTCGGTGGGTTGCAGTCCGGCGTTGGCCAGGGCTTGGCGGATAACCCGTTGCTGGGAAGGGCCATTGGGTGCGGTGAGGCCGTTGGACGCGCCGTCCTGGTTGACCGCCGAACCCCGGAGCACCGCCAGCACGGGGTGGCCATGACGGCGGGCCTCGGAAAGGCGTTCCAGCAGTAGCAATCCCACGCCTTCGCCCCAGCCGGTCCCGTCCGCGGCCGCGGCGAACGCCTTGCACCGGCCGTCGGCCGCCAGCCCGCGCTGCCTGCTGAACTCGACGAAGGGCGCGGGCGTCGCCATGACCGTGACACCGCCCGCGAGGGCCATCGAGCACTCACCGTTGCGCAGGGCCTGCGCCGCCAGATGCATGGCCACCAGCGACGAGGAACACGCGGTGTCGACGGTGACGGCCGGACCCTCCAGGCCGAACACATAGGAAACCCGCCCGGACGCAACGCTTCCCGCGCTGCCGTTGATCAGATACCCCTCCACATCGGCGGGCACATTCGTCAACCGCGCGCCGTAGTCGTGGTACATCACACCCGCGAAGACACCGGTCCGGCTGCCGCGCAACGACATCGGATCGATCCCGGCCCGCTCGAAGGTCTCCCACGCGGTTTCCAGCAGCAGCCGCTGCTGGGGATCGGTCGCCAGCGCCTCGCGCGGGGAGATGCCGAATAGTTCGGCGTCGAATTCGGCGGCGTCCGGCAGGAACGCGCCGGCCGTGGCGAGCACCGACCCCGGCCTGCGGCCGGTGGGGTCGTACAGCTCGTCCGGATCCCAGCCGCGATCCGATGGCATCGCCGCCACCGAGTCCTCGCCGGCGGAGACCAAGCGCCACAACGCTTCCGGCGAACTTGCGCCGCCGGGGAAGCGGCAGCTCATGGCGACGATGACCACCGGATCGTCGGCGGGTGCGGCCACCGCAGCGGGCAATACCCGCGCGTGCACCGACCCGTACAGCGCCTGCTCGAGCTGCTCGGCCAACGCCGTCGGGTTGGGATGGTCGAAGATCGCCGTGGCGGGCAGGCGCAGCCCGGTCGCGGCATTGAGCCGGTTGCGCAGGTCGACCGCGGCGAGCGAGTCGAATCCGAGATCCCGGAACGCGCGGTTCGGCGCGACCTCGTCGGCCGAGCCATGGCCGAGCACCGCGGCCGCCTTGGCTCGCACCAGCTCGAGCAGGGCCGCGGACCGGCGCTCGGCGGGCACGTCCGACAGCAGCCCGGTGCCCTCGTCGGACCGGACCATCGCACGGCGGATCGGCACCCGAATAAGATCCCGCAGCATCGGCGGCACTGGCGCACCGGCCGCGGCCAGCGCCGCGGCGTCCACCCGCATCGCGACCACGGTCGCGTCGCGGCTGCCGGACCAGGCGAGGTCGAAGGCGGCGAGGGCGGCCTCGGTCGTCAGCGCGCCGATGCCCAGCTCCGCGAGCCGACGTAGGTCCGCCTCGGTCAGTGTCTCGGTCAGGGCGCTACGCTCGTCCCACAGTCCCCACGCCAGCGAGACCGCCGGTTCACCCTGATGCCTGCGATAGCGGGCCAGCGCATCGAGAAACGCGTTCGCGGCCGCGTAGCCCGCCTGCCCGGCCGAGCCGAGCACACCGGCGGCCGAGGAGAACAGGAGGAAGCGCCGCACCCGGTGCCCGCGCGTCAGCTCGTGCAGATTGACCGCGGCGTCGATCTTCGGGCGCAGCACCCGGGCGATCTGGTCGGGCGTGAGCGAGTCGAGCGTCCCGTCGGCGAGCACGCCCGCGGCGTGGATGACGGCGGCCACCGGATGGGTGGCACGCAGGTCGTCGAACAGCCGCGTCAGCTCGTCCCGGTCGGCGGCGTCGCAGGCGACGATCTCCGCGCGCGCACCGGCGGCCCGCAGGTCGGCGAGCAGGTCGGCCGCGCCGTCCGCCGCCGGACCCTGCCTGCTGAGTAGCAGCAGCCGGCGCACCCCGTGGGTGTCGACCAGGTGCCGGGCCACCCGGCGGCCGAGCATTCCGGTGCCGCCGGTGATCACCACAGTCCCATCGGGATCGGTTGGCGCACCGACGGTTTCGGTGACTGCCGGGCGCACCAGCCTGGGGAACAGGGGCCTGCCCCGCCGGACCGCGAGCTGTGGCTCACCGCCGGCGACGGCGATCGGCAGCACCCGCTCGGAGGCTTCGGTGCCGTCGACATCGGCGAGGACGAACCGGTCCGGATGCTCGGTCTGCGCCGCGCGCACCATGCCCCACACGGTGGCGAATCGGGTGTGCACCGGATCGTCCGGCAACGACTGGACGGCATGCCGGGTGATCAGCACGAGCTGCGTGTCCTCGAACGACGGCTCGGCGAGCCAGGTTTGCAGCAACGTCAGAATCCGCAGCGCCTCGGTCCGCGCGCTCGCCGCCGACGGCTCGTCGTGCTCGTCGATGCCCTGGTCCAGCCGGGCGAAGACGAGGTAGGGCGGCTCGCCGTCGTCGGCGGCGAAATCGGCGGCCAGCGCGGCGAGATCGTCCGCGTCCCGGATATCGACGTGTGAGACGAGATCCGCGGGCACCACCGACGCCGGGGTGAATTCGCTCCAGTCGACGCGCAGCAGCCCGGCCTCGCCCGCGCCGAGCCGAGTGAGCTCGGCCGGATTCACCGGCCGCAGCACGAGTGCCTCGGCCTGCGCGATCGGCACCCCCGCGGTGTCGAGGAGCGACAATCGGACTTCGGTCGGGCCGACGACATGCAGGCACACCCGTGCCGCTGTGGCGCCGGTGGAATAGACGGTGAAGTTCCGCCACGCGAATGGCAGCACGGACGACACCACGTCGGGAGACGGCGCCGCGAGCAGCGCGGTCTGGGCCGCGGCGTCGAGCAGACCCGGGTGCAGCGCGAACCGTGCCGCGGCCGAGCGCTGTTCCTCAGGCAGTGCGACCTCCGCGAATACCGAACTCCCGCTACGCCATAGCGCGCGCAACCCCTGGAAGGTCGGACCGTAGGCGTAGCCGTGTGCGGCGAGACGTTCGTACACCAGGTCCACGGACTCGGCGGTGGCATTGTGCGGCGGCCACGCGCAGGACATCGGTGCAGCGGCGGCGGATCGCGACAGCGTGCCCTCGGCATGCCGGGTCCACTCGTCACCCGCTAGAGCGCTCTCCGGTCGCGCGTAGACGCCGACCGCATGCCGCTCGCCCTCGGCGGCGGACACCCGCACCCGGAGTTGGACGCCGCCGCGCTCGGGTATCACCAGCGGCGTGGTCAGGGTCAGTTCCTCGACCCGATTGCAGCCGACCTCGTCACCGGCCCGCACCGCCAGCTCCAGCACCGCCGTGCCCGGCAGCAGCGGCACCCCGGCGATGACGTGATCGGCCAGCCACGGGTGAGTGTCGAGCGCGATCCGTCCGGTGAACAGCGTCTCCTGTCCGTCCGGCTGGTCGATGCGCGCCGAGAGCAGCGGATGCGCCAGCGCGGTCTGCCCGGCGGCCGCGAGATTCGCCGTGCCGGTGCCCGTGCCCTCGAGCCAGTAACGGGTGCGCTGGAAGGGGTAGGTGGGCAGGGGAATTCGATGCGCGCCCGGGTACTGGGTTGTCCAGTCGACGGGTAGGCCGGTGGCCCAGGCCTGTGCCACGGAGGTGAGCAGCCGGGTGCGGGTGCCCTCGTTGCGCCGCAGGGTGCCGATGACGGTGATGCTGTCGGCGCACTCCTCCAGCGGCGTGGTGAGGACGGGGTGGGGGCTGGGTTCGATGAAGGTGGTGTGTTGGTCGGTGATGAGGGTTTCGATGGTGGGGTGGAACAGGACTGGTTGGCG
>NZ_JBEXLC010000235.1:0-8675 GCF_040609795.1 Nocardia sp. NPDC004604 | reverse complement strand
GTCACGCCACCGCTATTGGCCGATGACCAGCAGTTTCCGGTGTTGCAGCAGGTTGGCGTACTGGTCGATACCCCCTCCGGACACAGGCAGTACGTCACGTCACCCGTTCTACCTGCGGTTATGCAGGAGGGCGGGTGGTTTTCGAGCAGAATCATCGCAAAACCGCAGGTGGTGGCCTGTAGGGGTTCAATACGGGTTCAGCTGAGAGAATCCTGAGAACCGGCAGATCACGAATACCGTGCCAGCGCCGACCTTCTTCCAGAATCAGAGCAACGGCTCGCTCGCGAAATTGCGGTGAGTACATCATCGGCACGGGTGAAGATCCTTCCATTCAACGAGTAGGAATCTCACAACCCGGCGGGCAGAACCTCAGGACAGCCCAAAGCGGCCCCAAATCCGTGACGGTTCACCGAAGGCGTACGCAGTGGTCCGGGCACGCATGCAGGGATACTCTGACTGGTGTCCGCCGCGGGCGAATTGCGAGTAACCGATGGTTGAGAGCGATCCATTCGAAACGCAGCGTGATGCCGGTATCGACGTCGTCACGGAGTTACGCGCAGCCGGGTTCGACGACGCCGACGAGATCGGGCGGGGTGGTTTCGGGGCTGTCTATCGGTGTACTCAAATTGCCGCGGAACGCACCGTGGCGGTGAAAGTCCTCACCGGTGAACTGGAGGAGAACCGGGACCGATTCTTTCGCGAGCAGCGTGCGATGGGGCGGCTCACCGGGCACCCGAACATCGCCGACATGCTCGAGGTCGGGGAGACCGCAACCGGTCGCCCTTACTTGGTGATGCCGTATTACGCTCGAGGCTCGCTGGACGCACGTATCCGGCACGGCGGTCGGCTGTCCCTCGCGGACTTGCTTCATGTCGGGGTCAAGATAGCGGGTGCGTTGGAATCCGCACATCGAGCGGGAGTTCTACACCGCGACGTCAAACCGGCGAACATCCTGCTCACCGACTATGACGAGCCAGCGTTGACCGACTTCGGGATCGCCCACATTACCGGTGGGTTCGAGACGACGTCGGAATCGATTACTGGCTCGCCGGCGTTCACCGCGCCCGAGGTGCTCGGAGGACAGGCACCCAGCCGTGCCTCGGACGTCTACGGGCTGGGAGCCACGTTGTTCTGCGCGCTCACCGGCCACGCGGCCTTCGAACGCCGTAGTGGCGAGCAGGTGGTGGCCCAGTTCGTTCGAATCACCACCCATCCGATTCCGGACTTACGCGGAAGTGGTATCCCGGGGGATGTGTGTGTGGTTATCGAAGCGGCGATGTCTCGCGACCCGCAAGACCGCCCCAGCGCAGCGGTGCTCGGTGAGAAACTGCGACGAATACAACTCGATCACGGTTTCCCGGTCGACGCAATGGCGTTGCGCGCTCAATCGGGGTCCGAACCCGAATCTACCGCGACGTCGGTGCCTGAAGTGCCACACAGAGTTCCGCGTATCCCCAGCGACGGATTGCACGAGGGAACAGGCAACTTGCCTCTCGAGCTGACCAGCTTCGTCGATCGGCGGACCGAGTTGTCCGAGGTCGGAAACCTGTTGCAGGGGTCACATTTGGTGACCGTGACTGGGATCGGCGGGGTCGGAAAGTCTCGGCTCGCACTGCGAATCGCTCACAAGGTCCGGCGAAAGTTCGCGAACGGTGCATGGCTGATCGAACTGGGGGAGCTGAGCGATGATGCGTTGCTGCCCGACGTTGTGGCTGCCGCCTTCGGAATGCGAAGCCAGGGCAGCAGATCCGTGCTCGACACGCTGGTGGAGGGCCTGGCCCCACTCGATCTACTGCTGTTGCTGGACAACTGTGAGCACCTGATCGACGCAGTTGCCATGCTGTCCGAATCGCTGCTTCGGGCGTGTCCGAACCTACGAATTCTGGCCACGAGTCGCGAGGCCGTAGGAATCGGCGGAGAAACCGTGTATCCACTACAGCCGCTTGGGATTCCCGATTCGACCAGCCAGCGAACGCTGGCACAACACCACGCGGTGACACTGTTCATCGAGCGCGCCACCGCGGCGGTGCCCGGGTTCGAGGCGACCGAGGGGAACGAACGCAGCATCGCCCAGATCTGCACCAGGCTGGACGGTTTGCCATTGGCAATCGAACTGGCTGCGGCGCGGCTGCGCACGATGTCAGTCGAGCAGATCCAAACCCGGCTGAGAGACCGATACAGCCTACTGACCCGGGCCGGGCGGGACGCACCGAAGCGGCAGCAGACGCTGCGGTATTGCATGGACTGGAGCTATGACCTGTGCACGCTCGACGAACAGCGGCTGTGGGCTGACTTGTCGGTGTTCGCTGGCGGTTTCGAACTCGACGCGGCCGAGCAACTGTGTGCCGGTGACATAACCGAGTCCCGGTTGCTCGATACCTTGTCCGCCCTGGTGGATAAATCAATCCTCATCCGGCAGGAAGCCGACGGGACTGTTCGTTTCCGGATGCTGGAAACAGTTCTGGAATTCGGCCGAGAGAAAGCCGAGGACTCCGGCCAGTACCCGAGCCTGCTCCGGCGCCACCGGGACTGGTGTGAACGACTGGTGCACGAGGCGGACGCGGAGCTGATCGGTCCGCACCAACTGAAGTGGGTTGCCCGGCTGGAGCGAGAGCTGCCGAATCTTCGAAAGGCACTGGAGTTCAGCCTGTCCGAGTCCGACGACGGCGGACTCTCGATTATCGCCGCCCTTTCCACGTTGTGGTGGTCACTGCGGGGTCGGATCCATGAGGGGCGCCGCTGGTGCAAACGCGTGCGCGAACATTCACCCGGCGGCCGGACCGCGGACCGAGCCAAGGCGCTCCACATAGCCGGTGTGATGGCGGCCATGCAAGGCGACCTAGAGACTGCGGCCAGCCAGGCCGCGGAGCTTCGCACCCTCGCCGAGCAGACAGCGGATCCGTTGGTCACGGCCATGGTCGCCCACCAAGAGGCAAATGTCGCTCTCGCCGCCGGCGATGCCGACGAGTCTCGGGCCGCGGCCCGCCTGGCCGATGTCGTCCGCAGCTACGAGGCGTACGGTGACGTCGGAATTCAGTTGGATGCCCGAATCTCCCTCGGCTGGGCCTACGCCCTGCAGGGTGATGTTTCCCGAGCCGTTGCCTGTCACGAGAAGACGCTCAGTATCACCGAAGACGCCGGGGAAACAATCTATCGATCGTGGGCGTCGTGGGCGGCGGGCTTCGCTGTATGGCGCAGCGGCGACCCCGAACGCGCTACGCACCTGTTGGAAGACGGTATTCGATTGTCCGAACTAATGGCCGACCCGCTCATCGCCGCAGGCTGCCTGGAGACGCTGGCTTGGATCGCTGTCGACAGGCACGAAGCTCAACGTGCTGCTGTCCTGATGGGCGCGGCGCGCACGCTGGGACTCATCGCCGGCTCCTCCGTACTCATCCTCCGCGATCTACTGGTCTACCGTGACGAATGCACTCGGAGTAGCCGCCGAGCGCTCGGCGTGCGGGTCTTCGACAAAGCCCATGCAGAAGGTTCTGCGATGAACCTCGACGCCGCGGTGCGGTTCGCGCTCCGAGAACGATCAGCAGCCGACCAAGCCGCTGATCGTTCGTCGGAGGTTCTGACGAGGCGTGAACGCCAGGTCGCCGATCTCGTTGCGGAGGGTCTGACCAACAAAGCGATTGCCAGGCGTCTTGTAATCTCACAACGCACCGCTGAGGGGCATGTCGAACACATCCTGGCCAAGTTGGGATTCACCTCGCGCGCGCAGATAGCTTCTTGGGTCGCAGCGCATTCCAGCAGCGTACCGAAATGAGCCACTCCCGGATCCCACTAGAAACCGAGGCGAGAGCGCGTTGACTTGCGTCAGTACAACTGACGCCGGATCGGCCGCGCAGATCCTCGAACGGGCGGGTTTGGCCGAATGCGAGGATTCGCTTCCATTCCCAAGTGTAGCGCCGGTCGCCCGCGGGTTAGGCCTTGAGGTCGAGGCCTTCCAAGCCGCTGGCCAGCATGCCGCGATAAACCTCGTTCGCTGTGCGGTCAAGGTCACTGAACGGCAGCCCATGGGTCGAGCACACCAGCGAGACGTCCAGCGCGGCGACCTGCCGCTGCAACGCCTCGACGTACGGCGCCATCGGCACCAGCGTCATCCAATGCAGCGAGAACTCGCTGAACAGCTTGGTGTGCTCGGCGATCTCGACGCCAGGAACCTCCTCCACGAGGTGCCCGCAGGCGTCATCGGTGTGGTAGTGGCCATAGCAGAAGCCGTCGCCCGCGAAGAGCACCTTGCGCGCGGTATCGAAGCCCCACTGGGTTCCGTTGAGGTCCTTGATCGTCGCATCGACGATCTGGAACTCCGTACCGCCGAGGTCGACCGAGTCGCCGACCTTGCGGCGCTCGAACCGGTCCTCGTAGCCGGGAAAGAAGAGGTGGTGATCGCGGACATCGCCGATCAATGTCAGCTCCGGGAACTTCGTCATCAAACGACCGACGCCGCCTGAGTGCGGTGTCTCCTGGTGCGTCGTCCACGACCAGCGCAGCGGCGGCGCATCCGTCAGCAGCAGGTCCAGCTGCGCCTCGATGATCGGCAAATGCACGAGGTGACCGGTATCGACGATCAGCGAAGCGTCATCACCGGTGACCAGGAACGCCGAGTTGTAGCTGTGCAGCAACCGGTCGTTGTAGCGCTGGAGGTGGCACTCGCCCAGCCAGAAGATGCCGGGCGCGACCTCGCGCGGAAGAACGTAGGAACTCACCATGACCTCCGGTTCGCGGCCGCCAAGACCTCGGCATCGGCATGGCCCAGTCCGGCCAGCGCTTCATCGAGCAGCACGACATGACGGTCGACTGCCTCCTTGCCACGGATCAACCCGCCACGGGCGGGCGCGATCGTGTGGACGTCGTGCTCGGCGAAGATCCGTCGTACGTCGTCACGGATAAGGCTGGTCGCGGCGGTAGGCAGCCACCAGTACCTCGTGCCGACCAGATGCCGGAGTACGTCCTCCACCGTAGTGGGGTCGGCATCCGGATCGACCTCGAGCGCGCCGTCGGTACCGCCGGAGACGACGTGCCCGAACGAGTCGGAGGTGTAGAGCATCCGCGCGTCCTCGTCGTACACCCAGTACGTCGGCAGCAGTCGAAGCAGCGGTCGGATCAGCTTCAACCGGCGCCCGCCGAGCTCGATGTATTCGACGCCTCGGATCATGTTCACGCCGATGCGGTGCAGTCGCGCCCGGTGGTGGGCGTTGAGCACCTCGTCCTCGGTCGAGTAGGCGCCCCACATGGGTGCGTCTTCGAACGTCGAGTAGATGCGGCTGATGGTGTGCAGGTCCTCGATCTCGACCAGGTTCTGGGTGGAGTCGAACTCGCTCATCCGCAGCAGCAGGACGGAGAGTTCCTCGTCCGCTGACACCAGCGCGGCGATGTCTGCGAGCACGTCCTGTCGGTCGGCCGCCAGTCCGGTGTCGATCAGGAGCGAACCCGCGTCAGTCCGCACCAGATAGTTGTTGCTGGGGGCAAACCCGCGCACGTCCTCGGCGAACCAGCTGATCCGGCCGTCGATCTCGTGGACGTACTGCAGGGCGTAGGTGCGACCGCCGCCAAGGTCGGTCGCCGTCATCGCGCACCGGCCTCGTGCTCGACCCGACGAGTCTGCAACGTGTGGTAGCCGTACTCGGCACGAGCGTCGCGGAGGCTCTTGCCGGCTTGGAGTGCCTGACGGATGTGCTCCTCCGCCTCGGCGACCTCCTCGGCGACGTCGAGGACCTCCTCGATGCGGCGGCGTGGGATGGCTACCAGGCCGTCACCGTCACCCCGCAGCCAGTCTCCCGCCTCCACCCGGATGCCGCCCAGCGACACCGGCGCGCCCATCTGCTCGACCCGGACGCGGTCCTTGCCAGTCCGCATCCAGTTGCCTCTCGAGAAGATCGGATACTCCAACTCGAGGGCCCGGTCGACATCGCGGCACACGCCGTCGATGACCGTGCCGGCGACACCTCGGAGGTGGGCCGTTGAGGTCAGCAGATCGCCCCATACTGTCGCGTCGGTCCGCCCCTGGTTGTCCAGCACGACGACCTGACCTGGGCCGAGATCGTCGATGTAGTCACCGACGCTGCCGGTGTCCTGCCCGACTGGGCCGTAGCGCAGCGTCCACGCCTGTCCGACCAGCCGGTAGTCGCGCGAGATCGGCATGATCTGCGCGCACTGGCCCGCGATGCCCAGCCGGTCCATCGCGTCGCTGAGATCCGTGCAGCTCAGACTCTCGAGCCGACGTACCACGTCCTCGTCATCCATCACCGTGATCACCCCACCTGTTCTGTCATCGACTCGTAGCGCTTGCCCATGACTGCAGTGATCGGCTCGCCCGCACGGACCGCCTCTTCCATGACCCGTTCACGGATCGCGATCTGCTCCGCGGTCTTCAAGACCTCCGCGACGTGCGCTGCCTCCACGACCACCACGCCGCTGCTGTCAGCAACCACGTAGTCGCCGGGTCGGACGTCGACACCGGCGATCTCCACTGGGACGTTCCAGTCGACCTCGACGAACCGGCCCCGGGCGGAGACCTGGACCGACGTCCGTGCATGCAACCGGAGGCCGAGGTCACGAACCTCATCCAGATCGCGGGTCGCACCGTCGATCACGATGCCGGCGACGCCGCGACCGTGAGCGGCGACCGAGAGGATGCCTCCCCAGCTGGCCGCCTCCGTCCGGCCGCGGTTGGCGACGACGATCACGCTGTCCGTGTCGCTCGCTTCGACCGCAGCCGTGCACAGGTGCCGGTCGGGCACCTCGCCGCCGAAGTCACCCAACTGCACCGTGACGGCGCGGCCGACGACTTTGCCCTCACCCGACAGCCGGGCCAGGCCCAGCACCGCACCGGTGCGACCGAGCCGGTCCAGGGCGTCGGACAGCGCGCCCGTATCGACGGCGCCCAGTCGGGCCATGATGTTCTCGCTCAAAGATTTACCTCCTCGGAAACTGTGACCGCCAGGGCCTCGCACTGCACCTGCATGCCGGGCGCAAGCGTGGCGACCTGCATGTGGCGCGCCGGCCGCGAGGCGGGGTCGGGAAAGTGCTCGACCCAGACGGCGTCGAGGTGCTCACGGACCGAACGTTCCACGACACGGACATCGACCTTCAGGATCGAGCCCGCACCGCCGCCGGCCGCCTCCACGATGCGCACCAGGTTGTCGAACATCAGCCGCACCTGCGCGGCGGCGTCATCGGGCATCTGGCCGGTCGCCGGGTCGACACCGCGCACGCCACCGGTGGCGATGAGTGAGCCGATCCGGCTCGCCGCCGGAATGGGCAGCGTGCCGTGCTCGAGACCGTCCACGTGGATGCTGACCCGCTGCGGGGTCCCGCCAGGCGCGCTCATCGCCACACCGTGAACGCGAGGCCGATGCCGGTACCGGCGGGCGTACGACGAACGGGGATGTAGTCGCTGTGGGTGACCTTCAGGTCGCCCACAGCGCCACCCGTCATGATCCAGTTGAGGATCTCGGAGTTACCGGAGCGCAACGCCACTGGCGAGATCGTTTCCAACGCCGCCCGGTCACCCGCCTCCAGCGCGTCGAGCACCGTCCGGTCGAGCTTCTCATCGGTCACGAAGTGACTGAGTCCGCCCGACGCCACCACGCCGACACGGCGATCACCCGGGAGGCCTTCGACGACGTCGGCGATGAAGGTGCCGATCTCGAAGCAGCGACGTGGCGTTGGCACATTGGGCGGGAAGTAGGTGTTGAGCATGATCGGCAGGATCGCGATCGGCTTTCCCTTGATCAGGCGCTCGGCCACGAACCCGAACGCATGCCCGAAGCCGGCGCCGACCGGGTCGAGGACCTGGGTGGCAACGGCTACGTCGACCCCCTTCTCGATAAGTCCCGTTACCAGGGCGAGCGCGACATCGGGAGCGGCGAGGTGCCGGTTCGCGGTGTCCATGCTGTAGCCCTTGTTAGCGGTCCGGTGCCACTCCGGCAGGTCCTGGTGCAACTCGTTCTTGGGGTGCATCACGATCTCGTCGCCGGTGTAGACGGCGAAGGCCGGGTTGTGGGTGAGGCTGAACAGCTCCGCCTGGTCGTCACCGATGACGATGAGGACCTCGGGCTCGGTCTCCTCGATCGCCATGGCTAGGCGGTCGAGGCATTCCTGTGCCCGCGCCGCCGCGGTCTCGAACGAGGAGAGCGTGGCCTCGTCGACGTACCTGTCGGCCACCTCCTCGTCGAGCTCGGCGTAGGTGAGGACGCGGCCGTCGACCAGGTGAAGGTCGGTACGACGCAGGTCGTCCTTGCCACGATCGATCCACAGCGGTGGTTCCATGGCCAACAGCGGGCTGTGGGATGTCCCCACGCCCAGCACGATCTTGCTCACAGCGGTCTCCTTAGGTGCTTTGCGATGTCAGGCCGTCGCCAGGCCGTGATCGTGGATGCGAGCGATTGCCTCGAGGTCGGTTCCGCTGAGCGGCGGCGCGTCGGAGGACGCCGCGGCATCGGTGATGTGCGCGGGGTCGGAGAACCCGCCGATGATGCTCGTGACCTCGGGCTGGGACAGGATGTAGCGGTAGGCCGCGTTTACCATCGTCTGGCCCTCTCGCTCGAGGAAGGCGAAGTGACGCGCGCGCTGCCGCTCCGGCTCCAGCTCCTCGGGGTGGTCGCGGTACCAGCCCCCGGAGACCGGGTGCCGACCGGATGGGCCGTCCTCGTGGATCGCCTTGG
>NZ_JBEXLC010000234.1:0-8978 GCF_040609795.1 Nocardia sp. NPDC004604 | reverse complement strand
CCTGGGCGAATTTCGCCAGATTCATCAGCCAGCATGCCGGAGCCGATATCCGAGGACATTGTGCGACAGCATGACAACCGCTACGGTTCAAAGGCGCTTTTCTACGAGATCGTGACGTAACGCTCTATGCGATGGAGATTGCGTGACACCGGTTCGTCTCCAGTCGCAGCCCGGCGAGTGTGGTTCGAGACGGGAATTTGCGTGCAGCCTTCTTGCGTGAAAGTGCCCTCTGAACTTCTGAGTTAATTTCCTGAGTCGTATTCTTATGTTTGGAGCCCTGCGCATGCCACAGTCTTTCGGAAATTCGGATCACGTTGGCGACGTGGCTGTCATCGGAATGGCATGCAGATTCTCGAGATGTTCGTCACTCGAAGACTACTGGAACCATCTGTCCTCTGGTTTGGACACGGTCGGTCCGATTCCGGACAGCCGGATCGATTCCCTCGGCGGGCTCGGCGCAGGGGCTCGTGCTGGATTCATGGAGAGGATCGACCAGTTCGATGCGGAATTCTTCGGGATATCGAACGCCGAGGCCGATGCGATGGATCCTCAACAGCGAATCGCGCTGGAAGTAGCCTGTGAGGCGCTGGAAGATGCGGGACTTACCTTCGATGAAGTCATAGGCCGCCGGGTGGGCGTCTTCGTCGGATCGATGTGGGATGACTACGCGCACGTCAATGCGGGCCCGGCCGCGGTTGACGGCTATACCCTGCCCGGAATTCAGCGGTCGATCATCGCTAACCGACTGTCCAGATTCCTGGGTGTCCACGGCCCGAGTCTGGTCGTAGACACCGGGCAGTCGTCGTCTCTCATGGCGGTCCACCTTGCCTGTCAAAGCCTGCGCACCGGCGAATCTGAAGTCGCTATGGCTGCAGGTGTCAACGTGATCGCCAGCCCCTTCAGCGCGAATGTAGTGGCCGAGTGGGGTGGGACTTCGGAAGACGGTCGCTGTTATGTCTTCGACTCGAGGGCGAATGGGTTTGTTCGCGGCGAAGGGTGTGGCTTCGTACTCCTGAAGGCCTTGGATGCGGCGGTTCGAGATGGAGATCGCATCTATTCCATTATTCGCGGGGGCGGAGTATCGACGGGCAGCGGAGAGGGCCTCGTCATTCCGTCTGAAGATTCTCAGCGCTCCGCAATTTCCCTCGCATATCGAATGGCAGGACTGTCGCCCGACGTCGTTCAATACGTCGAATTGCATGGAACAGGCACTCCGGTCGGTGACCCGATCGAAGCGCGTGCGCTGGCTGCGGAGTTCGGGCGATCACGGTCGGGCTCGGCGCCCCTGCTCGTCGGATCCGCCAAGACGAACGTTGGCCACCTGGAAGCCGCCGCCGGAATTGCCGGATTAATCAAGGTCGCGCTGTCTATCTGGCGCAGAGTCATTCCACCCAGTCTCAATTTCAGCGAATCAAATCCGGACATTCCGATGAAGGAATTCGCATTGGAAGTACCGGTGGAGGCGCGACAATGGCCGAATCCCACTGCTGAGCTGGTTGCGGGTGTCAGTTCATTCGGTATGGGCGGCGTCAACTGTCACATTGTGATGACCGAGGCAGCCGTGGCACACGGTCACCGCGGAGCCGGGGCATCGGAGGATGGGCGGGTTCTTCGCACACTGCCGTGGGTGGTGTCGGCGCGGAGTCGGGAGGCTTTGTCTGGTCAGGCAGCGCGGTTGGTGGGCTGGCCGGGTGAGGATCCGGTGGATGTGGCGTGGTCGCTGTTGACGACTCGGTCGCTGTTACCGCACCGGGCGGTGGTGCTCGGTGGTGATCGTGAGCAGTTGATCGCCGGGATGGACGTTCTGAGTCAGGGCGGTTACGCCGACAACGTCGTCACCGGCGTCGTCAGCGATGGCCGGTTAGCGGTGATGTTCGCCGGGCAGGGCACCCAGCGCGCGGGCATGGGCCGGGAGCTGTACACCGCATTCCCGGTGTTCGCCGAGGCATTGGATCATGTGTGTGAGCATCTGGATCCGCTGCTGGGCCGCAGTTTGCAAGAAGCAATGTTCTCGGGTGACGAACTCGATCGCACAGGGCTGGCCCAACCGGCGTTGTTCGCCCTGGAAGTCGCGTTGTTCCGATTGGCACAGTCGCGAGGCGTGTTCCCAGATGTGTTGTTCGGACATTCGATCGGTGAGATATCGGCCGCTCATGTCGCGGGCGTGCTGAGTTTGGCGGATGCGTGCACACTGGTCGCTGCACGGGGTCGGCTGATGGATGGCTTACCCGCCGGTGGTGCGATGATTGCGGTGGCCGCCTCAGAGTCCGAGGTGGCGGACTTGCTCGCCGGACACGAAGCACTGGCCGGGCTGGCTGCGGTGAACGGGCCGGAATCGGTAGTGGTGTCCGGGGCCGCTGATGTGGTCGATCAGATCGCCGATCAACTGCGGGCGCGGGGCCGGCTGGTGAAGCCCTTGCGGGTGTCGCACGCGTTCCACTCCCCGTTGATGGAACCGATGCTCGAGCAGTTCCAGCGAGTCGTCGCGGGGTTATCGTTCGAAGAACCGCAACTGCCGCTGATCTCGACGGTCACCGGTGAACCCGCGACCAGGCGGCTGATGGGTTCGCCCCAGTACTGGGTCGAGCATGCGCGGCGGTCGGTGCGTTTCGCCGACGCAGTGATTGCCGCTGCCGAGGCAGGGGTGACTTCCTTCCTGGAGCTGGGACCGGACGGGATCCTGTCGGCGATGGTCACCGACTGCCTATCCGCACACGACGTGTCCGCGGTGCCGGCACTGCGGGCGGATCGGGAAGAACCCGAAGGGTTCTTGATGGGGTTGGCTCGCTTGTTCGTATGCGGGGTCGCGGTGGATTGGCAGGGGCTGTTCGTCGGGACCGGCGCCCGTCGTGTCGATCTGCCCACGTATGCCTTCCAGCAACAGCGTCACTGGCTCGGCGAAGGCCGGTCACGACAGGCTGAAGCCAAAGAGGATCTGCGAGGCCGCTTCGCCCGCCTCCCGGGGGGTGAAGCAGAGCGGATCGTCAGGGAACTGGTTGTCACCCAGGTCAGTCGGATACTTCGGAAGAGCCCTGAAAGTACTCCGTCGTTCGCGACTGCCTCTTTCCATGACCTGGGGTTCGATTCTCTGCTGGCAGTTGAGCTTCGGAGCTCTCTCGAACAGGCGATCGGCACAAAGTTGCCGGTTGGTTTGGTCTTCGATTTTCCCACCGTCAGCGAACTGACCAACCACATCCTCGAAAAGGCCGGGGTCGTGGAGAAGTCGCCGATGGTTCAGGCGCCGACGGCAAGTGCGGAGCCGATAGCGATTGTGGGTGTGGGCTGCCGCTATCCCGGTGGTGTGGGTTCGGCCGAGGATTTGTGGCGGCTGGTGGTCTCGGAAATGGATGTGAGGTCGGGTTTCCCGACCGATCGTGGGTGGCCGCAGGATTTGTATGATCCGGACCCGGACGCTTCTGCGAAGAGCTATGTCCGAGAGGGCGGGTTCCTGGATGCTGGGGAGTTCGATGCCGGGTTCTTCGGGATCTCTCCGCGCGAAGCGTTGAGTATGGATCCCCAGCAGCGGTTGTTGCTGGAGGTCGCATGGGAAACCCTCGAGGACGCGGGAATCGATCCGCAGGCACTCAAGGGCAGCAGCACCGGCGTCTATGTCGGCGCGACGGCGCAGGAGTACGGAGCAGTGACCGCGGCGGCGGCATCGGTTTCCGGGGTGGAGGGTTTGCTGCTAACCGGCAACACGCCGAGTGTGATATCCGGGCGGGTGGCGTACACACTGGGTTTGGTGGGCCCAGCGGTGACCGTGGACACGGCCTGTTCGTCGTCGTTGGTCGCGTTGCACATGGCGGTGCAGGCCTTGCGTGCCGGAGAGTGCTCGATGGCCCTTGCCGGTGGCGTCACGGTGTTGTCGACGCCAGCGATGTTCGTGGAGTTCTCACGGCAGCGGGGCCTGTCGCCGGACGGGCGGTGCAAGCCGTTCGCCGCGGGAGCCGACGGTGTTAGTTGGTCCGAGGGCGTCGGGCTGTTGCTTGTGGAGCGTTTGTCGGACGCGCGGCGCAACGGTCATCGGGTGCTGGCGGTGGTGCGCGGTTCTGCGGTGAATCAGGATGGTGCGTCGAACGGATTGGCCGCGCCGAACGGTCCATCGCAACAGCGGGTTATCAGGCAGGCTTTGGCCGCCGCAGGATTGCGTGGCGGTGAAATCGACGTGGTCGAAGCCCACGGCACCGGGACCCGGCTCGGGGATCCGATCGAGGCCGAAGCACTGCTGGAAGCCTATGGGCAACAGCGCGAGCGGCCGCTGTGGCTCGGTTCGGTCAAGTCCAATATCGGTCATGCGCAAGCTGCCGCGGGCGCGGCGGGCGTGATCAAGATGGTGATGGCGATGCGGCATCACCTGCTGCCCAGGACGTTGCACGTCGATACACCGACTCCGTTCGTCGATTGGTCCGCAGGCGCAGTGCAGCTGCTTACCGAACCGCAGCCATGGCCGGTGTCAGACCAGCTGCGCCGCGCCGGTGTGTCGTCCTTCGGTATCAGCGGTACCAACGCCCACATGATCCTGGAAGAGCCATCACACGAGGACACGCGGGGCAGTGCAGAGATGAGCCAGGCGTCGCGCGATGCCAACGGCGCGCTGTCGGCGCCTGCGGTGCCGTGGGTGGTGTCGGCGCGGAGTCGGGAGGCTTTGTCTGGTCAGGCAGCGCGGTTGGTGGGCTGGCCGGGTGAGGATCCGGTGGATGTGGCGTGGTCGCTGTTGACGACTCGGTCGCTGTTACCGCACCGGGCGGTGGTGCTCGGTGGTGATCGTGAGCAGTTGATCGCCGGGATGGACGTTCTGAGTCAGGGCGGTTACGCCGACAACGTCGTCACCGGCACAGCGACGCCTGGTCGAACGGGGCCTGTCTTCGTGTTTCCGGGCCAAGGTTCGCAGTGGCCGGCTATGGCGCGTGAGTTGATGACTTCATCACCAGTGTTCTGCCAGGCACTGAACAGCTGTGAGGAAGCGCTTTCGTCGTTCGTCGATTGGTCGCTGCTCGATGTACTCGGTGAAGTGGACGGCGCGCCGTCGCTTGAGCGAGTGGACGTCGTGCAGCCAGTGCTGTTCTCGGTGATGGTCTCCTTGGCTGCGCTGTGGAGGTCGTTTGGAATCGAGCCAGCGGCCATCGTCGGTCATTCACAGGGCGAGATCGCCGCGGCCTACATTGCAGGTGCTTTGTCGCTCACCGATGCAGCGAAGGTGGTGGTACGTCGCAGCCAGGCGCTGGTTGAGCTGGCCGGGCAGGGAGCGATGATCTCCGTGCCACTGTCTCGTGCCGTGGTGGAGCAACGACTTCGGCAGTGGGCGGGCCAGCTGTCGGTCGCGGCGATCAACGGACCCCGCAACGTGGTGGTATCGGGTGCGGTTCAAGCTGCAGTGGAACTCCTGGATGTGTTGAACGCAGAAGGCGTTCGAGCACAACGGATTCCGGTCAACTATGCGGCACACTCAGCGCAGGTTGAGCAGGTTCGGGCCCGACTGCTGTCGGAATTGGCCGATATCAGCCCGCAGTCGGCGCGCACACCGGTGTGGTCGACCGTTACCGGCGGATGGCTCGACACCTCGCAGGTGGATGGCGACTACTGGTACCGCAATCTGCGAGAACCGGTGGAACTCGAAGAGGCCATCAACAACCTCGGTGCGAAGTACGACGTGTTCGTGGAGGTCAGCCCGCATCCTGTCCTGGCTGTGGGTATCCAGGACACCCTGGAGGACCTTCGACACGACGCGACGATTGTGCACTCGCTGCGCCGCGATCACGGGGGTATGGAGCAGTTTTTGGTGGGGTTGGCTCGTTTGTTCGTCTGTGGGTTCGCGGTGGATTGGCAGGGGCTGTTTGTCGGGACCGGCGCCCGTCGGGTCGATCTGCCCAAGTATGCCTTCCAACATCAGCGTTGCTGGCTGGAATCGACCTCGGGCGCAGGGGATGTCGCCGCTGCCGGCTTGAGTGTGGGGGGCCATCCGTTTCTCGCTGCGGCCGTGGAGATGGCCGGTGGAGGTGTGGTGATGACCGGCCGCCTGGGCTTGGACAGCCACTCGTGGCTGGCCGACCACGCAGTCGGAGGTGTGGTGTTGCTACCGGGCACCGCGTTCTTGGAGTTGGCCGTGGCTGCCGGGGACCGGGTGGGGTGCGGGCGGGTTGAAGAGCTGACATTGGCGGCACCCTTGCTGCTGCAAGAGCAGGGTACGGTGCAGCTCCAGGTGGCGGTCGCGCCCGCGGACGAGTCCGGGCGTTGCCAGATATCGATCCACTCTCGTCGTGAGCAGACTGCAGGTACGCAGGAGGTATGGACCGAGCACGCCACCGGAACCCTGGCTTCGATGGTTTCCGGTACCGCCGGGGTGATGCCCGAATTCCGGGTATGGCCACCGGCCGAGGCGACCGAGATCGATGTGACCGGCGTCTACGAACGGATCGCCGGGCACGGCTATCACTATGGTCCGGCGTTTCAGGGACTGGAGCGGGTCTGGCGTCGCGGGCAGGAGATCTTCGCCGAGGTCACGCTGCACGGTGAGACCGGTGCGAACACCGGCTCGTTCGTGTTGCACCCGGCGCTATTCGACGCCGCGTTGCATGCGTTGCTGCCGGGTGTGACTGACGCCGGCATCGAGGGTGGTCTGCCCTTCTTATGGACTGATGTGATCGTCGATGCGACAGGTTCGTCGCGAGTGCGAGTGCGGGTGGCGCCGACAGGCGACGGGGCTTGGTCTTTGCAGTTGGCTGATGCCGAGGGCAGACCGGTCGCGAGGGTGCAAGCTTTGCTGTTGCGGGAAGTGTCGCTCGATGCATTGCAGGCCGCCGGGCGTGCGCACCACAATTCGCTGTTCCGGCAAGGCTGGGTGGGTGTGACTGCCGGGGAACCGGCGGATACGACCCAGTGGGTGGTGCTGGGGTCGACATCAGTGGCGGATGCACTGGCCACGGCGGGGCTGGGGGGTCGGGCACCCGATCTCGCACGGGTGCGCGAACTGATGGACTCTGGTGGTCCGGTGCCGCCGGTGGTGATCACGGTGTCGGTTCCCGGCAGCGACGATGTGGTTGCCGATACCTACCGCCGCGGCAGCGAAATGCTGTCCTTGGTACAGGAGTGGCTGGGCGAGGATCGGTTCAGCGCATCGCGGTTGATGGTGGTGACCCGCGATGCGGGAGGTGACGCGCCAACAGATCTGGCCGGTGCGGCAGTGCGGGGTTTGCTCAAGACCGCACAAACCGAGAACCCGGGACGGTTCGTTTTGCGCGACATCGACCAGCACACTGAGCTGTCGCTGCTGGCCGGCCTTGACGACATCGACGAACCAGACCTGATGTTGCGTGGAAACAACCTCACCGCACCTCGACTCGTCCGGGCCAGCGGCGCGCCCACGATACCGCCGGGCACTGACAGCGGGCAGAACGTTCCCGCGATCTCCCAACAGTTTGATCGTTCAGCAACGGTGCTGATCACCGGTGGTACCGGTGCGCTGGGTGCGATATTGGCGCGGCATCTGGTCATCGAACACGGAGTGCGGCATCTGTTGTTGGCCAGCCGCCGGGGTTTGCAGGTTCCTGCCGCAGTGCAGTTGCAGCAGCAACTGCAGGAGTTGGGTGCGCAGGTGACGGTGACCGCATGCGATGTCACCGATCGCGACGCGATCGCCGCGTTGATCGCTGCAGTGCCCGAGCAGCATCCGTTGCGGGCGGTGATCCACACCGCGGGCGTGCTCGACGACGGTGTGATCACGTCGATGAGCACCGACCAGTTCGAGCACGTGCTACTCCCGAAGGTCGATGCGGCCTGGCACTTGCACGAACTCACGCGGGAGCTGGATCTGACCGCGTTCGTGCTCTACTCCTCGATCGCGGGCGTGGTGGGTTCTGCCGGTCAGGCCAACTACGCGGCGGGCAACGCGTTCCTCGACGCGCTGGCTCGCTACCGCGGCCAGTCAGGGTTGCCGGCGACGTCACTGGCCTGGGGCCTGTGGGAGCAAGCCAGCACGATGACCGAGCATCTCGATGAGATCGATCTACACCGCATGGCTCGCAGCGGGCTGGCCGCAATGGGCTCGGCCACGGGTATGGAACTGTTCGACACGGCCCTCAGAAGTGGCGCACCAGCCTTGGTGCCGGCTGTGCTCCGCCTGGACCGGTTCAAAGACCACACCGGCGCAGCGCCGGCGTTGTTCCGGGACTTGATGAGTGTGCCGGGCAAGCGGGCAGCCGCGTCTGCGCACGGATACGGGTTCACGCAGCGATTGCAGTCTTTGCCGCCCGAACAGCGCCGCAATGAGATATCGCGCCTGGTCGAGGCCGAAGTGGGCGCAGTCCTTGGCTTTGCGAGCCGCCAGGACGTGCCGCTCGACCGCGCGTTCAACGAGATCGGATTCGACTCACTGACCGCCGTCGAACTACGAAACCGGCTCAAGGCCGTCACCGGGCTTTCCTTGACAGCTGGTTTGGTTTTCGATTATCCGACCGTCACTGCACTGACCGATCACCTTATCGAACAGCTCGCTGTTCCTGACCCAGCGAAGAATGAATCGGCAATCGCAACGCTGGGCACACTTGAGAAGGCCCTTGCCGGGCTTGGTGAAGAGGATCGTCGTTCAATTTTCGAGCGGTTGCGCCGAATTCTCGATGCCGCAAAGGAAATCGATTATTCCCCTTCTGAGGTGAACATTGAAGACGCAACGGACGAGGAACTTTTTTCCTTCGCCGACGAAGCGCTCCAATAGTTCGAACAATCAGCTTGAAGAAGGAACGACGAGTTATGTCTGAAGAAAAATTCCGAGAATACTTGCGTAAGGTGACGTCCGAGCTGAATAGGACGCGGGGGCGCTTGCGGGAGCTGGAGGCTCGGGGCTCGGAGCCTGTTGCGATTGTGGGTGTGGGGTGTCGGTATCCGGGGGGGGTGTTTTCGCCGGAGGATTTGTGGGAGGTGGTGGATCGGGGGCGGGATGTGGTGTCGGGGCTGCCGGTCGATCGTGGTTGGGATGTGGAGGG
>NZ_JBEXLC010000233.1:0-9225 GCF_040609795.1 Nocardia sp. NPDC004604 | reverse complement strand
ACGACTCGGGGTGCCGTGGGTTGAGCTGTCGCCGCATCCGCTGTATCTTCCGTCGAAAGCGTTGCCGCCCATCGGCAGTGGCCTCGCGCCAGGGCAGGGTCTGCGCGGGCGACTCCGCGACGGCATGTTGCGCACCATGACCGCTCGCGCCATCCGCAACGGTCTGCGTCAGCGGGAGCATGCCCGCGAAAGTGTCGGACTGCCCGCCACCGATCCGGGTCCGGCGGCCCGCCTGGTCGCCACCCTGCCCGCCCTCGAAGTGCCGCGCCCCGACTGGCCCGAGCACACCCATGTCATCGGCCCACTGCTGTGGGAACCGACCCGGGAAACTCTCGACCTACCGCCCGGTGATGAGCCGCTGGTCATGGTCGCGCCGTCGACGGCGCACACCGGCGTCGCGGGCATGGTCGACACCGTGTTGGCCGCCCTGGACGGGGCGGGGGTGCGGGTCGCCATCTCCATGCTCGACACCCCGCCGACCGACCTCCCGCCCTGGGCGACCGCTGGACTCGGCCGTCAAGACGAACTACTCATCCACGCCTCGCTCGTCGTGGGCGGTGGCGGGCACGGCCTGCTGGCGAAATCCCTGCTCGCGGGTGTGCCGATCGTCACCGTCCCCGGCGGCGGCGACCAATGGGAACTGGCAAATCGTGCCGCCCGCCAGGGCAGCTCGATTCTGGTTCGGCCGCTTACCGTGGACGCCGTTCGCGCGGCGGTCCGAGAGCTCCTCGACACCCCCTCCTACACGACCGCGGCACAGGAGGCGGCCTCCGGCGTCGCGGACGTCGCCGATGCCATCGCTATCTGCCACGACGTTCTCAGCGTTCGAGCTTGATTCCAGGGGCGCTCGCTTCAGTGCAAATTCGAGAATGGGCAACGCCACCGCATACCGGTATCTGGAAGTGAGCGCGGCGACGCGAGTATCTTGAACACGGTGCGGTTGACCGAGTTCCAGGAACTGTTGCACACCGAGTTCGGTGTGGCCCGTGGCGATAGCCTGCTCAAAGATCACACCATCCCGGCGTTGGACGGGCGGACGGGTGCCGCCGCCATCGAGGCGGGTGTCGATCCACGGGATGTGTGGCGTGCACTCTGTGCGGATTTCGATGTACCGAGATCACGCTGGTGACCGATGGTGGATACCGCTTCGACGGGCGGCTGCGCATGATCGCTACCGATCATGAACAGCTGGCTGCGCGGGTAGCGGCCGCCCGGCCGGTCGATTTCGCCGAATTCCGCAAGACCGGTATCGACCTGCTACTACTCGGCCGCTATGACGAGGCCCTGGATCACCTCGATCGTGCCCTCGAACTCGCGGACAGCGATCGCCGCCGGATTTCGGTCTGGATCAACCTCGGTGATGCCCACCGATATCGCGGCGATGTTGTCACCGCCGAAACGCTGTATCGCCGGACCGTCGACCGGGCTCGGGACTGCGCGCCGGAGGTGTTGTCCTTCGCACTGCAGCACCTGGGCAAGGCGCTCGCCGAACAAGGTCGGCTGCCGGAGGCCAAGGCATTGCTGAGTGAGGCGCTGAAGTTGCGAGTCGCCGAGGGGGACGCCGAGTTGATCGAATCCACGCGCACCTCCTTGGACGCCCTCGACGAACTGCCCGCGACCTTGCCGCCGAAGGTGGTTGCGCTGCTCGGCGAGGAATCCACGTGGTCGGATGATCACGAAGGGATGAGCGGTGGTGTCGCGCACGTCAACGGCACGTACTGGGTGAAGCGTGGGCCGAAGGCCGTCGCCGAGTACGAGCGCTTGAACTGGTTGCGGGGCAGGGGGATTCGGCTACCGGATATCGCCGTGTTCGAAGACGATGTCCTGGTGCTGACTGATGTGGGCGTGCCGAGCCTGGCCGCACTCGACGATCCGGCGGTATCGGTGGGCGCGGTCATGGGCGCCGTGCTACGCCTCCTGCACGCCATCCCGGTCGCGGAGTGCCCGTTCGACGGTGGACTGGATGTCATGCTCGCCCAAGCGCGGCGCAATGTGCTCGAGGGTCTGGTCGATACCGAGGACTTCGACGAGGACAACCGACGGCTGACGCCCGAACAGATACTCGACAGGCTGCTCGCCGAACGCCCGACGGATGCGGATCTCGTTGTCGCGCATGGTGATTTCACTCCGTCCAATGTCCTGAACGGCGGCCTGCTGATCGACGTCGGCGGGCTGGGCGTGGCGGATCGGTACCGCGATCTGGCCCTGGTCGCGCGCGATCTGCCCATTGACTTCGATGACGACGAACTGCACGCGTTCTATACCGCCTACGGTCTCACCGAGCCGGACCGGCGACGGCTGGACTACTACCGGCTGCTGGACGAACTCTTCTGAGCTCAAACCTTTTTCGCATAGTGGCGCGCGGCCTTGGTGCGGTTGCCGCAGGTCGCCATCGAATGCCATCGGCGGGTGCCGTTTTTCGAGGTGTCGTAGAAGAACAGCACGCAATCGGGATGTGCGCACTGGCGGATCCGGTCCGGTGCCTCGGCGAGTAGCCGCAACAGATTGTCGGCGGCCAGCCAGCCGGGGAGCCAGGTCGCTTCGGGCACGTCGACGATATCGGCTGGGCCGGTATCGGTCAGGGTGCGCCGGATCCGGCCGAGGTCGAGCACCTCATTGAGTGCGGTGTGGGAGGTGTGCTTCAGCACGTCATAGATGGCGGTGCGCGCGGTGAGCACCGCCTGCAGGGTCGGTTCGTCGGCTTTCGCGCGCTCGGCCAGCCCGGCCGAGGTCAGCCAGATGCCGAGACCCGCCACATCGGTGAGTAGATCCTGCGGCCCGTTCTCGATCCATCGGGTGTTCAGCAGGTCGAGTGCCAGCGGCTCACCGAGGTGGGGTCGTGGATCGGGCATACCTGAGGGTAGCGATCCGCCTTGTGTCGTCAGGTCGACCACCGCCGTTCTAACTAGTTAAATTGATTTTAGAGGTTGACGCCCATGTCGCTGCTCGCTATGTTCTAACCAGTTAAACAATCTATGGCGGTTATTGATTTCGAGGAGGATTCACATGACGACAGCCATCGCGCCACAGTTGGTCACCGGACATATCGGCCTGAACGTCTCCGATCTGGACCGCTCGGTGGACTTCTATCGGCGCGCATTCGGTTTCGAACAGCTTGCGGCCAGCACCGATGACGGCAAACGCTGGGCGTTCCTCGGCGCCAACGGCAAGCTCATGGTGACTCTCTGGCAGCAGTCCGACGGCACGTTCTCCACTGAGACTCCCGGCCTGCATCACCTTTCGTTCCAGGTCGACACCGTCGAACAGGTGCGCGCGATCGAGGCGCTGCTGCGCGAACTCGCGGTGGATTTCGTGCACGACGGTGTCGTCGCGCACGGTGAGGGCGTGGCTTCCGGTGGCATCTTCTTCACCGACCCCGACGGCATCCGGCTCGAGGTCTACGCGCCCACCGGCGCCGAATCCGCTCCCGCGCCGAGCGGTGCTGCTCCGACCTGTGGATTCTTCTGAGCCGATGACGCACTTCCACTCCGGTGAGGTCGCCGTACAACAGCGAATGGGTCAGCAGCACATCGCGGACCGCGTCGGCCGGATGATTCGCGGCGATATCCCGGATGTCGCGGCGTCCTTCCTGGCCGAACAGCCGATGGTCGTGATCGCGGCCGCAGACGATGCGGGACATGTGTGGGCCAGTGAGTTGGTTGGGCCGTTGGGATTCGTGCATGCCCTCGATGCCGAGACGATCGCGGTCGATGCATTTCCGGCGGTCGGGGATCCGTTGCATCGCACACTGACCCGCCCCGCTCGGATCGGCATGATCGCGCTGCAGCCGCAGCGGCGCAGGCGGATGCGAGTCAATGGTTTCGCGGTGCCGACGCAGTGGCGTGACGGGTTGCGGATCGCTGTCGACCAGGTGTATTCGAACTGCCCGAAATACATCTCACGCCGGACGATCGATTCCTACCGACCCGGTGTCGATATTCCGGCGCCGCAATGCGGTACCGAACTCGACGCGCGCCAGCGAGAGCTGATTACCGCGGCCGACACGTTCTTCGTCGCGACCGCGGATGTCGACGACAATGCCGATGCCTCCCATCGCGGCGGCAATCCTGGTTTCCTGCAGGTGCTTTCGTCCACGCGGCTGCGATGGCCGGATTACCAGGGCAACTCGATGTTCATGACGCTAGGGAATATCGCGGTGAATCCGCGCTGCGGCATTCTGATCCCGGACTGGCGCACCGGCGGAACGCTGCAACTCACCGGAACCGCCGAATTGATCTGGGATGCTGCGACATTCACCGCCGGATCCCAGTGCACGATCGACTTCACCATTACCGATGTAGTGGAAGTTCGCGGTTCGGGCCCGCTGCGCTGGGGTCCTGCCGAACTCTCCCCGGTCAACCCCTGACCGGATCCACGCCTTTGCGACATCCACGCAGGGTGCGGCCGAATCCGATACCGAAGAAGGAGCTTGTTATGCGACCCCCATTGCCGCCGTTCGACCTGGAATCCGCGAAGGTGAAGGTGCTTGCCGCCGAAAATGCCTGGAACACCAGGGATCCTGAGCGTGTCGCCGCGGCGTATACCGAGGATTCGGTCTGGCGCAATCGCGACGAGTTCTTCACCGGCCGCGACGCCATTGTCGAGTTCCTCACCCGAAAGTGGTCCATCGAGAACGGGTACGCACTGCGCAAGGACCTCTGGGCCTTCGAAGGCAATCGCATTGCGGTCCGCTTCCAATACGAATGGCATGACGAATCCGGCCAGTGGTGGCGCAGCTACGGCAATGAGCAGTGGGAGTTCACCCCGGAAGGTCTGATGTCGCGGCGCGAGGCCAGCATCAACGATGTCCGCATCGAGGAATCCGACCGCCGCATTTTCGGCCCGCGCCAGGAAGGGGACGAATCCGTGCTGCCGCAGCGGTAGTGCGGGGCCATTGCTGGTTCGACGATCCGCGCGCGGTTGGTGCCGGAACCCCTGCGTTGCGGGGATTCCGGCACACGTCTGTGCTGCGGGCTTACCTATGCGGCAACAACTTCCCGCTCCGCTGGACCATCCGCGACCACCTCGTGCTGACGATGGAACAGCCCGAATGCGATCACCCCGAACACGATCCCGACCCCGGCCGCCACGGCGAACGCCGCGTCCAGCCCATCGACGAACCGCGACAATGTCATCGGCTGATCGGCATCGGCGACCTCGCGGAATACCGTGCCCAGCACCGCGACTCCGAGCGCGAGTCCGAGCTGGCGTGCGGTATTCACCGCGCCGGCAGCGATTCCGCCCTGTCGCGGCGGCACCGCCGCCATTCCCACCGCCACGAGCGCGGGTGAGTTGATGCCGATGCCGGCACCGATCACCGCGAATCCGGGAACCAATGCGACCCACGATGAGCCGGCGTCGATGATGGTGAGCAATCCGGTTCCGATGCCGACCAGCACCAGGCCTGCCCCGATCGTCCATTTCGGCGAAACATCGTGCAGCAGCTTGCCGAACGCACCGGCCACCACGAATGCGGTCGCCGCCATCGGCAGCATCGCGAGTCCCGCGTGCAGCGGCGTCATATGCAGCTGCTGCTGCAGCCACAGCGATACCAGGGGAGTGGCGGCGAAGGCCGCGAACGTCTGTCCGGAAGCCGAGACCAGCGTGGCGCCGAAGTTGCGGTTGCCGAGCAGTGACAGCGGGAGCATCGGTGCCGCACTGCGGTATTCGATGAATGCGAAGGCCAGCGATGCGACCACGCCGAGCGTCAGCGCGAGCAATGTCGCGTCATCGGACCAGCCGTGTTCGCCGCCCCGGATGACACCATAGGTGACCGCTGTCGCGGCGGTCGCGAACGCGAGCATGCCGGGAATGTCCACGGCCCGATCCGCCTGCCGCGGTGACGGCTGGAACACGATGGCGGTCAACATGATCGCCAAGACCGCGATCGGCAGATTGACGAAGAAGATCCACCGCCACGACAGCGCCTCGGTGAGCACACCGCCCAGCACCACGCCGATTCCGGCCGCCGCACCCGCGACCGCGCCCCAGACGCCGAAGGCGACACCGCGGTCCCGACCGGTGTAGGTGGAGTTCAGCAGTGACAGTGTGGTCGCGAACATCGCGGCGCCGCCGACACCCTGAAGTGCCCGCGCGGCGATGAGACTCGGCGACGTATCGGCGATCCCGCAGATCAGCGATGCGATCGCGAAGACGGTGAGCCCGGCGAGATAGGCGCGCTTGGCGCCTACCCGATCGGCCAGCGAACCGAGTACGAGCAGCAGCGCGGCCAGTGCCAGCGCGTATCCGTCCACCACCCACTGCAGTCCGGAGAGTCCGGTGCCGAGATCGGCGGCGATATCGGGGAGCGCGACATTGACGATGGTGACGTCGATGAGCAGCATCAGCGTGCCGAGGCACGCCGCGAATAGGGGGAGCCATTTCTTCACTGGAGCCTCCGGGGGCGAATGAACGATTTCGACACCCAGCGTGAGCCTTACGGTGATATCTACATAGCTGTGCGCCTGTTGGCGATATATTCCTCCTATGCAGTCTCTGGAAGACTCGGAATCCTCCGTTATGGATGTGCTCGACAAGCAGATCGTGCACGCGCTCGTCAGCGATGCCCGCATTGCGTTCGCCAAGCTGGGCGCCATCCTCGGGGTTTCGGAGCAGACGGTGGCGCGCCGCTACCGGTCGCTGCGGCAGCGCGGCATTTTGCATGTGGCGGGGCAGGTGAACGCGGTGCCGCTCGGGCACGCGCGCTGGGCGATCCGGCTGCGCACGACGCCGGACAAGGCGGTGCGGTTGGCCGAATCGCTGGCTCGGTTTCCGGATCTGAGCTGGGTCACCCTGCTGTCCACCGGATCAGAGGTGACCTGTGTGAGCCGCCCGCGCTCGGTCGAACGCCGCGACAAACTGCTGCTGCAGACATTGCCGCAGGCCAGCCAGGTGATCGGCTTGACGGCGCACGAGGTGATCCATCGGTTTCCGCTCGACGAGGAGTGGCCGCATTTCGGCCACCTGTTCACCGCGGCGCAGTTGCGCGAACTCGGGTCCCAGGCGACGCGGGCCGATATGGGGCCGGAAGCGCCGGTGCGGCTTTCGGCCGAAGACGAAGCGATACTGGCGATCCTCGGTCGCGACGGCCGTGCGCCTTATGCCCAGATCGCCGCCGAAATCGGTTGGACTCCAACGAGAGTGGCGCGTCGCATGGCCGAACTGGTCGAATCCCGGGTGCTCTACTTCGATCTCGATTTCGCGATCGAGCGAATGGGGTATGCCGTGCGCGCGGCGCTGTGGCTGCGCACCCGCCCGGCCGATCTCGCGGCGGTGGGCGCCGCGATCGCGACACATCCCGAGACCGTATTCGTCGCCGCGACCACGGGGTCGGTCAATCTGATGGCGTCGATCATGTGCCGGGATACCGCCCACCTCTACCGCTATGTCACCCAGCGGCTCGGTGCCCTCGATGGGATCACCGATGTCGAGGTGACACCGGCCCTGCGGGTCTTCAAGCAGGCGCAGACGCTGCTGGACAGCGATCGGATATCGCTGGTGCGGTGAACGGGCGGCGGTGCGGAATCGGCCGTAGCGCGGCGGTTGCCCGGTGCGCCGAAGTCGGCTCGCGTGTTGTCGGGCGCGTCGCTTGACTCGAACATCTGTTCGTCTAGGCTTGTCGCCAGAACTTGTCGGTGCCGCCCTCTAATGTGGGCGCCAACCAAGAACGAGACTTACCCGTCGAAAAGGGGATGAGGATATGGCACCACAGGCGTACGACCGCGATAAGGCGCTCGAGCTGGCGCTGGCGCAGGTCGAGAAGAGCTTCGGCAAGGGCGCGGTCATGCGTCTCGGCGAGGAGGCCCGCCAGCCCATCTCGGTGATCCCGACCGGATCCATCGCGCTGGACGTGGCGCTCGGCATCGGCGGTTTGCCGCGCGGCCGCATTGTCGAGGTCTACGGTCCGGAATCCTCGGGTAAGACGACCGTCGCCCTGCACGCGGTGGCCAATGCCCAGGCCGCGGGCGGTGTCGCCGCCTTCATCGACGCCGAGCACGCGCTCGATCCCGACTATGCCCGCAAGCTCGGCGTCGATACCGACGCGCTGCTCGTCTCCCAGCCCGATACCGGTGAGCAGGCCCTCGAAATCGCCGACATGCTGGTGCGTTCCGGTGCGATCGACATCATTGTCATCGACTCGGTGGCCGCGCTGGTGCCGCGGGCCGAGATCGAGGGGGAGATGGGCGATAGCCACGTCGGTCTGCAGGCTCGACTGATGAGCCAGGCGCTGCGCAAGATGACCGGTGCGCTGAACAACTCCGGCACCACCGCCATCTTCATCAACCAGCTGCGCGAGAAGATCGGCGTGATGTTCGGCTCGCCCGAAACCACAACCGGTGGTAAGGCGCTGAAGTTCTACGCCTCGGTGCGCCTGGATGTGCGCCGCATCGAGACCCTCAAGGACGGCAGCGACGCGGTCGGCAACCGCACCCGCGTAAAGGTCGTGAAGAACAAGGTCTCGCCGCCGTTCAAGCAGGCGGAATTCGACATTCTCTACGGTCAGGGCATTTCCAAGGAAGGCTCGCTCATCGATATGGGTGTCGAGCAGGGCTTCATTCGCAAGTCCGGCTCCTGGTACACCTACGAGGGCGACCAGCTCGGCCAGGGCAAGGAGAACGCCCGCAAGTTCCTGCTGGAGAACACCGATGTCCGCGACGAGATCGAGAAGAAGATCAAGGAAAAGCTCGGCATCGGCGCCGATGTAACCGCGGAAGCGGCCGCAGAGGTTCCCGCCGATTTCTGATCCGATGAACTCTCGGCGCCCAGCATCACGTCGTGGTCGGTCCGCGTCCGATGGGGCGCGGCCCGATCCGGTGGAAGAGGTTCGGCGTCAGCTGAATGAGCTGCTCTCCGCTTCGGAGGCGGATGGTTTCCGGTCGGGTGAGGCCGAGTCGGGGCGGGGCCGGTGGCCTGACGTTGATTCGGAGGCCGATGGTTTCGGCTCGGGTTCGTCCAGGTTGGGGCGGGGGCGGCGGTCGGAAATTGACTCGGAGGCTATCGGTTTCGGATCCGGTGCGTCCGAGTCGGGGCGGGGGCCGTGGTCTGAAGGCAATTCGGAGGCCTCGGGTTTTCAGTGGGAAGAGCGGGGGGATGGACGGGTCCGGTTGGCCGAAGGTGGTTTGGCCGATTATAACAATATTTTGCTTTTTACCAAAGTCTAATAACACGACGCTTAAATCTGAACCTGTTGATACATACGGTGTTTTTGTTGACACAGTAGTCACC
>NZ_JBEXLC010000232.1:0-9332 GCF_040609795.1 Nocardia sp. NPDC004604 | reverse complement strand
GTGATAACGCGGGATACGCCCGGTTCGCCCTCCCAGTGTATGGCGACCTGGTCGCCGTGCCCGTCGAGCACATGGCGGTCCACGCAGTTGTAGGCGACGTTGAGCTTGCCGTCGACGAACCACTTCGCGACGGGCGCGTCACTCCGATCCAGGACCTGGGTCCATGGCTGATCCCAGTGCAACCGCCGAGCCTGCTCGGCCCAGAACGCGTCGCGATCGGCGGCTAGGTCATACAGCGCACGCGAAGCGTTCGCGTTCGCGGCGAATGCCGGATCCGGCGGGTAGACAGTGTCGGTGGTCGTGTCACGGTCGGTGGTTGCACTGGTCAACGTCGATCTCTCCTAGCGAAACAACAAGGGCGGCAGGCTCGGTCGGATGTTCAGTGCACGACCGCCTCTTCCGCGCCGACACCGGTCAGCGAGCGCACCTCCATCTCGGCCTGCTTCGCCGGATCCTCCGGCTTACGCCCGCCGAGGAAGGTGCCGACCACACCGAGTACGAAAGCCAATGGGATGGACACGATTCCGGGGTTGGACAGCGGGAACCAGTCGAAGTCCGAACCCGGGATCATCGAGGTCTTCGTCCCGGATACCGCGGGGGAGAACACGATCAGCACAATGGTCGAGATCAGGCCGCCGTACATGCTGAACAGCGCTCCCGTGGTGTTGAACCGCTTCCAGAACAGCGAATACAGGATGGTCGGCAGATTCGCCGCCGCCGCGACCGCGAAGGCCAGCGCCACCAGGAATGCGATGTTCTGGCCATTGGCCAGGATGCCGAGACCGATGGCCAGCGCACCGATGACGACCGCGGTGATCCGCGAAACCTTGACCTGCTTGCGCTCGTCGACATTGCCCTTCTTGAGCACGCTGGCGTAGATATCGTGCGCGAACGACGCCGACGCGGTAATGGTCAGACCCGCGACGACCGCCAGGATGGTGGCAAAGGCAACCGCCGAGATGATGCCGAGCAGGATCACGCCGCCGAGTTCGAAGGCCAGCAGCGGCGCCGCCGAATTCTGCCCGCCCGCCGAGGCGAGGATGCGGTCCGGTCCGACAATGGCGGCCGCGCCATAGCCGAGCACCAGGGTGAACAGGTAGAACGCGCCGATCAGGCCGATCGCCCAAACCACCGAGCGGCGTGCCTCTTTCGCGGTCGGCACGGTGTAGAAGCGCATCAGCACATGCGGCAGACCCGCCGTGCCGAGCACCAGGGCCAAGCCGAGGGATACGAAGTTCAGCTTGGAGGTCGCGCTGCCGCCGTACTGGGCGCCGGGGGCGAGCACGTCACGGGCGGCCACGCCCTTGGACTTGGATCCGTGCACCGCATCCTGGGCCGAGCCGAGGATATCGGAGAAGTTGAAGCCGAATTTGGCGAATACCAGCACGGTCATCAGCGCCGCGCCGGTGATCAGCAGCACCGCCTTGATGATCTGCACCCAAGTGGTGCCCTTCATGCCGCCGACCAGCACGTAGACGATCATGAGCACGCCGACCACGGCGATCACGATGCTCTGTCCGGTCTTGTCGGAGATATCGAGCAGCAGCGCGACCAGACCGCCCGCGCCCGCCATCTGCGCCAGCAGATAGAACAGCGAGACCGCCAGCGTGGTCAGCGCGGCGGCGGTGCGGACCGGACCTTCCTTGAGGCGGAAGCTCAGCACATCGGCCATCGTGAATTTGCCGGTGTTCCTGAGCATTTCGGCGACCAGCAGCAATGCGACCAACCAGGCGACCAGGAATCCGATGGAGTACAGGAATCCGTCGTAGCCGTACACCGCGATGGCGCCCGCAATGCCGAGAAAGCTTGCGGCGGAAAGGTAGTCGCCCGCGATGGCGATGCCGTTCTGCGGTCCGGAGAAGCCGCGGCCGCCGGTGAAGTAATCGGCGGCGGTGCGGTTATTGCGGCTGGCGCGGATCACCACGACCATCGTGATGGCCACGAAGAGGCCGAAGATGGCGATATTCGCGGCGGGATTGCCGACCGTCGCGGCGGCGGCAAGATACTGCTGGCTCACGCCTGGCCTCCCTCGAGGTAGTTGCGGATCGACGCGGCGCGCGGATCCAGTTCCTTATTGGCGAACCGGACGTAGAGCCAGGTGATCACGAACGTCGATACGAACTGACCGAGGCCGAGCAGCAGGCCGAGATTGATGGTGCCGATGACCTTGGTGGCCATGAAATCGTGCGCGTAGGCGCCGAGCAGCACGTAGCTCAGGTACCAGACCAGGAACAGTGCTGTCATTGGAAAGACGAAGCGGCGCAACCGACTTCGCAGTTCCTGGAATTGGGGACTCGATTGCACGGCGGCGAAATCCTCGGCGCTCGGTGTACGTCGCGGGGCGACGTCATCGATGTCGGTACTGGTCATCTCGGGTCCTACCTTGTGACGTGGCTTACTACCCGCCGACCATAAGGGGAGCTTCGTGAGCGAATCATGATGTGGCGTGGGTCACTCCGCGAAGGCGCCTGATTGTGCGGTGAACGGTCGGCTGGCCGCGACGAACGGTCGGCGGTCAGCTCGACCGCAGCACCCGCTCCCGGTCGGCGCCCATGCCGAGCCGCTCGGGGGCGTGCATGCGGACGAAGATGCGCCCGATCCGGCGGGCGCTCTGCCCCGGCGTCAGCTTGCTGACCAGCATCATCGCCGCGAATGCGAGTGGCACGCTGATCGCCGCGGGATAGCCGAGTATCGCGGCGGGCCAGCCGTTTGCGAGCCCATCGGAAATGCCGCCGGTCACCGATACCGCGGTCGCCCCGCCCGCGGCCGACCCGCCGACGATCAGTCCGGTCGCCGCGCCCTTCGCCGTCAGGCCGCGCCACCAGATGCCGAGCACCAGCAGCGGACACAGCGTCGAGGCGGCCACCGAAAAGGCAAGGGCGACAGTGCGGGACAGATCCAGCGATACCACGGTGAGCGAAAGGCCGAGTGGCACAGCACCGGCGAACAGCGCGGCGGCCCGGAAATCGCGAATCCGCCCGCGCAGCATATCGGTGCTGAGCACGCCCGCAATGCTGACGAGCAGTCCGGAGGAGGTGGACAGGAATGCCGCGATCGCACCCGCGGCCACCAGTGCCGCCAGCAGTTGCCCCGGCAGGCCCGCGAGCACGGAACCGGGCAGCAGCACCACCGCGGCATCGGAGGTGCCGGTGATCAGCAGCTGCGGCACATACAGCCGTGCGAAAACTCCGAGCAGAATGGGGAACAGGTAGAACAGTCCGACCAGACCGATCACCGCGAGCGCGGTGGTGCGCGCCGCCCGACCATCCGGATTCGTATAGAAGCGCACCAGCACATGTGGAAGTCCCATGGTGCCGAGAAATGTGGCGATGATCAGCGAATAGACCTGGTAGGTGGGATGCGCGCCGCCGAATCCGCCACCGGGTGCCAGCCAGGCCGCGCCGTCGGTCGGTGCTCCGGCCACCACCGGCACGGCGGAGCCCGGCTCCAGGGTCAGTTCGGTGCCCGCCGCCAGTTCGTGTCCACCCGGCGTCAGCAGCACCGGACCGTCCACCGCGCGTCCGTCGAGCGTGCCGGTGATCGAAACCTGTTGTGGTGCATCGACGCGAACCACCACGCCGGTGCTGACATCCACCGTGGTGCGCTCGGTGACCACCGGGGGCGCCGGGGTGCCGAGTTCGCGATCGTCGGCCAGGAAGTGGCCGAGCAGCACCAGCGCCGGAATCGCCACCGCGGTCAGCTTCAACCAGTACTGGAATGCCTGCACCAGCGTGATCGACCGCATGCCGCCGCCAGCCACATTGGCGATGATGATCGCGCCGACCGCCACCGCGCCGACCCATTTCGGCACGTTCAGCAGAATGTGCAATGTCAGTCCCGCGCCCTGGAACTGCGGAATGAGATACACACCGCAGACCAGCACCACCACGACCGCCGCCAGCCTGCGCAACCGCAGCGATCCGAGCCGGAACTCCGCGAAGTCCGGCACGGTATACGCCCCGGACCGCCGCAGCGGAGCCGCGACGAACAGCAGCAGCCCGAGATATCCCGCGGTGAATCCGACCGGATACCACAATGCGTCCGCACCGTACTTTGCGATCAGTCCGGCGACGCCGAGAAATGAAGCGGCCGAGAGGTATTCACCGGAGATCGCCGCGGCATTCCAGCGCGGTCCGACGCTGCGCGAGGCGACCAGGAAATCAGAGGTGGTGCGCGCCAGCCGGACACCGTAGACGCCGATCGCGACCGTAGCCAATGCCGCGAAGAGCAAGGCGAGCACCGTGAGTGCCGGGGCGGTCGGGGTGTTCACGGCCTGCCCCGATCGGTGCCGCGCGGTCTGGCATCCGGTCGGCAGCACCGATGCGCGGCGGTGGGACGTGATGCGGCATGACCGCTTCTGTCGGTGTCGGCCGAGCTCCTGTCCGTCTTACTCGTCGCAGTGTCTGGAAACCCGGCCGGGCGAGGGTGAGCGAGCGGGGATACGACGCGGCCCCTTTCGTCGCTGCGGACCGAGTTCCGGTCCATCCGACTCGTCGTAGTGCGTGGCTGCCCGGCGGAGCGGAGGCGGGCGAGCGGTGGTGCGGCGCGGAACATCGATTCAGTCCTCGGCCAATTCCAGGAAGTCCTGCTCATTGCGTTCGGCCAGTCGGACGTAGAGCCGCCCGACGCCGTACAGCAACGGATACACCGCGACGCCGAGCAGCAGCCACGGCAGCCGCACCCCGAGCACGACGAACGATCCGGTCGAGCCGAGCCGGAAAAGCACCGGGAGCGAACACAGGACGAGGACCATGACCAACCCGACCCGCAAAGCCAGCCCCAGCTGGGCCCGGATCAGCCCACCGATCAGCGCCGCACCGATCTCGGTCTGCTCGACCACCTCCGTGCGGGTCCGCACGCGGCGTGCGCCGCGACGTTCGGCGAGCACAACGCGCTGGCGGGTCGGGCGCTGCTGCGGTGCGGTCATGGATTCGTCCACTGCTGGCGCGGCCCGTGCACCAGGCGCTGCTTCAGTTCGCGCACCTGCCGACGGCTGACCGGCAGTTCCACCGCCCCGGCCCGGCCATCGGCCCGCAGCCGGACCACCGTCGCATTGCCGACCGTGCGCAGCCCGGTCACCAGCCGCA
This sequence comes from Nocardia sp. NPDC004604, assembly GCF_040609795.1. NCBI lineage: Bacteria > Bacillati > Actinomycetota > Actinomycetes > Mycobacteriales > Nocardiaceae > Nocardia > Nocardia sp. NPDC004604. The sequence goes on along the minus strand of NZ_JBEXLC010000232.1, from coordinate 4,245 downwards.
GCGCCACCAGATACGACCGGTGCACCCGCAGGAACCCGGCGTTCTCCCAGCGGGATTCCAAGGCCGACAGCGGAATCCGCACCAGATGTGAGCCCGCGTTGGTATGCAGCCTGGCGTAGTCGCCATCCGCCTCCACCCAGCTCACGCTGGACCGGTGCACCAATGTGGTGACCCCGCCCAACTCCACCGGGATGACCTCGCTGGGATCGGCCTGCGGTTGCGCGACGGCCGGTGCGGCACCGCGCGCCCCCGCGATCCGGCGCACCGCCTCGGCCAGCCGCGCCTCGCGCAGCGGTTTCAGCAGATAGTCCACCGCACCGAGATCGAATGCTGCGATCGCCCGGTCATCGTGCGCGGTCACGAAGACCACGGCGGGCGGAGTGGCGAACTCCGACAGGATCCCCGCCAACTCCATCCCGTCCAGCCCGGGCATATTGATATCGAGGAATACCGCATCGATCGGATGGACCCGCATCAGCCGCAGCGCACTGGTCGCGTCATTCGCGCTGTGTATCTCCCCGACGCCCGGTTGCGCGCGCAGCAAATAGACCAGCTCGTCCAGAGCTGGCTTCTCGTCGTCCACGGCGAGCACACGCAATGCGGCGGCGGACTGGTCGGTGGTCCGGGTCACAGTCGTTCCATGGTAAATGCCGCCTCCGCGCCCCGGATCGGATATCCGCACCAGGTGAAATCGGCCAGGATGGCATCGGTGGCACAGCCGGGGCGGGCGCTCAGGCCTGGATACCCGCGCGGAATTTCGGGACGCGGAGGCTGACCTTGGTGCCCGCGCCGGGGGCGGTCTCCACGATCAGGCCGTAGTCATTGCCGAAGGCGGCGCGCAGGCGGTCGTCGACATTGGCCAGACCCACATGTGCGGATTCGCCGGAACCCGCTGGGCCGGTACCGGTTTCGATGGCATCGAGCGCGCCGGAGCGCAGCACGTCCGGATCCATCCCGATCCCGTCGTCCTCGACGCTGATCACGCAGTCGGTGCCTGCATCGGCCGCGACAATGGTCACGGTGCCGCCGCGCGCCGCTCCGGCCAAACCGTGTCGAACGGCGTTCTCCACCAACGGTTGCAGCGCGAGGAACGGCAGCACAACACCGAGCACCTCGGGCGCGATCTGCAACCGCACCTCCAGCGCGTCACCGAACCGGGCGCGCTCCAGGGCCAGATAGCGTTCGATATTGCGCAGTTCGTCGGACAGGACCGTGAACTCCCCAGCGGCGCGGAAGGAATACCGGGTGAAGTCGGCGAACTCCAGGATCAGCTCGCGCGCCCGGTCCGGATCGGTTCGCACAAAGGACGCGACGGTATTGAGCGCGTTGTAGATGAAGTGCGGGCTGATCTGCGCCCGCAGCGCCCGTACCTCGGCCCGGTCGAGCCGGGCCCGCGATGCGTCCAGCTCCGCCAATTCCAGCTGTCCGCAGGCGTATCGCGCCACCTCCGCGACCGTGCCGAGCCGTCCCGGCTCCGGCTTCCCGGTGGTCACTACCCCCAATGCCCCCAAAGCCCCAGCGACCCCGGTATTTTCGATGAGCAGTGGCTGCGCGATCACCGTGCGCCCGGCATGTTCGCCCCGACCGGGCCCCGAAACCAGCACCGGCCGCTCGGTCGCCACCGCCCGCCGGGCCGCGTCGGCGAAGGGTTCGGCCAGATCCGAATGCGGCCCGTCCCAGGCCAGCAGCGTGCCGTCGGCATCGGCCACCCCCAGCGCATCGGCCCCGGTGAGCGCCCGCAGATGCGGTGCGGCCTCTTGGGCGGACCGATCGGTCAACCCCTGCCGCAACGGACGCGCGGCCAGCGACGCAGTGTGCAGCGCGGTATATACCGCCCGTTCGGCCGGAGTGGTCACCATCCGCCTGGTTCGCGACCAGACCAGCAGCGCGCCGACGATCAACACCGCACCGGCAACGACCGCGATAACGGCGGTCGTCATCGTGGACCCATCGAACGCGTCTGTCGCTGCCAGCTCATCGCCCGATTATCGTCGTGCCTCCACCGAATGCGGGGTCAACAGCACAGATCGTAGATCCGCCAGGCGGCGCTTCGGGTGCCCGATACAGTCTTCCCGTGACGGCGGGCTACTCCGGGACTCCTCTGGCCAAGAAGATCGGCATCAAACCAGGTCACCGGGTGGTGCTGTGTCATGCGCCAGCGCGCTGGCGCATTCCCGATCTGCCACCGGATATCGTGATCGCCACCGACGATCCGGCGGGCGCGGACGTCGTCCTCGCGTTCTATCGCGAACATGGCGACCTGGCGGCCGAGGCACCGCAACTCGCCGCCGGGCTGACTCCGGGTGCGATGCTGTGGATCGCTTGGCCGCGCAAGGCGGGCGGGCACGTCAGCGATATCGCCGAGAACGATCTGCGCGAGTTGCTGCTCCCCATCGGCGTCGTCGATGTGAAGGTGGCCGCGCTCGACAACGATTGGTCGGGTTTGAAATTCGTCTGGCGCAAGCGCACATGATCGCGGCTCGCGTAGTGTCGAGCGATCCGCGGATCACCCCACTGTCGCGGAAATCGGACAGCCGTAATAGTGGGTCGCCAGACGCGCCGGTGATCTTCACCACCGACACGCCGGGCACCTGCGTGAGCCCGGCGCGGCAGGTCCGAACTCGTCGGTGGGGACCCCTAGAATCGCTACACCAACCCCCGTCGAGACCTTGGGAGGAAGGACCGTCTTGGCCGCCTCGTCCGGATCGTTCGTTCACCTGCACAATCACACCGAGTACTCCATGCTCGATGGTGCGGCCAAAATCTCTCCGCTCTTCGCCGAGGCAAAACGGCTGGGAATGAACGCGGTCGGTATGACCGACCACGGCAATATGTACGGCGCCTCGGAGTTCTACAACTCCGCCAAGAAGGCCGATATCAAGCCGATCATCGGGATCGAGGCCTACATCGCACCGGGTTCCCGGTTCGACACCAAGCGCGTGCAGTGGGGTGATCCGAGCCAGAAGGGCGACGACGTCTCCGGTTCCGGTGCGTACACGCACATGACCATGGTCGCGGAGAACGCGACCGGCCTGCACAACCTGTTCAAGCTGTCTTCGCTCGCCTCGCTGGAGGGCCAGCTCGGCAAGTGGGCGCGCATGGACGAGGAGATCATCGCCGAGCACGCCGCGGGCATCATCGCCACCACCGGCTGCCCATCGGGTGAGGTGCAGACCCGCCTGCGCCTGGGCCACGACCGCGAGGCCCTGGAGGCGGCGGCCAAATGGCAGGAGATCTTCGGGCCGGACAATTTCTTCCTGGAGATCATGGACCACGGCCTGTCCATCGAGCGCCGGGTCCGTGAGGGGCTGCTCGAGATCGGCAAAAAGCTCGGGATCCGGCCGCTGGCCACCAACGACTGCCACTACGTCACCAAGGACGCCTCGACCAACCACGAGGCGCTGTTGTGCATCCAGACCGGTAAAACCCTCAGCGACCCAACGCGTTTCAAGTTCGACGGGGACGGCTACTACCTGAAGTCCGCGGAGGAGATGCGGGCGATCTGGGATATGGAGGTGCCCGACGCCTGCGATTCGACCCTCCTGATCGCCGAGCGGGTGCAGTCCTACGACGAGGTGTGGCAGCACCGTGACCGGATGCCGATCTTCCCGGTGCCGGAGGGCCACGACCAGGCCAGCTGGCTGCGTCGCGAGGTCGACCTCGGGCTGCAGCGCCGTTTCCCGGACGGCGCGCCCCAGGAATATCTGGACCGGGCCCAGTACGAGATCGGCGTCATCCTGGAGATGGGCTTCCCGGCCTACTTCCTCGTCGTCGGCGACCTGATCAACCACGCCCGCGACGTCGGCATCCGCGTCGGTCCCGGCCGTGGTTCCGCGGCCGGTTCGCTGGTCGCCTACGCGCTGGGCATCACCAATATCGACCCGATTCCGCACGGTCTGCTCTTCGAGCGCTTCCTCAATCCGGAGCGCGTCTCGATGCCCGATATCGATATCGACTTCGACGATCGCCGTCGCGGTGAGATGGTCCGCTACGCAAGTGAGAAGTGGGGCACCGACCGGGTCGCCCAGGTCATCACCTTCGGCACCATCAAGACCAAGGCCGCCATCAAGGACTCGGCGCGAGTGCTGTTCGGGCAGCCCGGTTTCGCCATTGCCGACCAGATCACCAAGGCGCTGCCGCCGCCGATCATGGCCAAGGACATCTCGGTCTCTGGCATCACCGATCCGGAGCACGAGCGGTACAAGGAGGCCGCCGAGGTCCGCGAACTCATCGGCAACAATCCAG
>NZ_JBEXLC010000231.1:0-9350 GCF_040609795.1 Nocardia sp. NPDC004604 | reverse complement strand
TCCTTCCGGCTAAACGCCCAGATGCGGCGTTAGGTGATGCTAACCATAGCTGGAAGCACCCAAAGTGTTATCAGGGGACACTAAGTTGCCGGTGGATCTGAGGGTGGAGGTTCGAAATGGAATCCGTTGCGTCCGTTGGAGCGTCCGGTTAGGGTCAGGAGTCCGCGAAACGCGGGCATACACTGCCCGTCGGGGGGCCCGCGCGTCAGGTTTGTCAGGTCTGCGGGTTGGGTAACTGCCGCGGGTCCGGTAACTGCAAGGAAGCGAACACATGTCTCATCATGTGATCGGGGCGGGGCTATTCGAGATGACTCTTGATGATGGGCGCCTTCCCGTTCAAGTCCAGGTCAGCGGGAATCTGTGGAGCCGACTCGATCCGAGCGAGGTCTCGGCCGCCGCGATGACGGGATACTGGGTGGCGACGCTCTACCACGACGCCCCCATCACCCGCACCGGCAACTACACCGCACTCACCGCGCGCCTGCCACGCCGCGCGGAGCTGATCGCCCTGCTGAACGCCAGGTCGCTCGCCGAGTACGAGGCACTGGAACGAGTGCTGTACTGGCACGAGGAATTCACGGCGCACGGACCCGTGACCGACTTCGGATTCCCCTCGATGTCGGTCACCGCGGGACTCGGTCGCATCTCGGCGATCACCATCGATCCGCGCTGGGCAGCGAGGACCGAGCCGTCCTATATCGGGTACGACATCATCGCCTGCGCCGACCGGATTCGGCAGTGGCGGCCAAAGGTCCCGGACGAAGGTTCGTGGGCCCACCGCACCGATGACGAACTGGCCCAAGAGGTTCGCGAGTACTACGCATCTCTGACGAGGAACCGATGACGAACTTCCAGGTCGATCTGGTCCAACTGCGTGACACGGCGAAGGCGTGGTCGACGGCGAGCGACGATCTTACGACTGCCGTCACCAAGGCGCAGGAACTGCACGACTGCAATAAAGAAATCAGCTGGTCGGTGTTTCAGGCCGTATGGGACGCACAGGTTTCCGCCGCGCAATTCCTGCACGACAGACTGACCGAAGGCAGCGCCGAGGCCAAGTCCATCAGCAATGTGCTGAACCATATTGCCACCGTGTACGAAAATCACGACCAGGGCTGGGCGACTCAAATAGGCAACAACGGCGGGGGAAACTGATGGGTGATAAAACACTCGATGAAATCAGTACGGTCCTGGACGATTTCTCCAAGCAAATCGAAAAGCTGAAGAACCAGCCGGCCGCGGTGGACGCCGCGTTCGACGAACTGGCATCCGATGCCGCCGCAGCGGAAGGCGGGGCCCTGTTCGGGGTCATCGGTGCCGCTGTAGGGTACGCGTACGGTTCGATGACCGGCGACGATTTCACCGGTTACATGAGCGAGCACAAGCAGGAGATCAAGGACAAGATCCAGGAACTGCTGGACAAACTGGCCAAGGCTATTGAAGCGCTGAGAGCTCCCATCGCCCTGCTCAATACCAGCGGTGACTGGCTGAAACTGAAGTCGCAGATCGGCGGCGCGCAGAACGAAGAGGTCGTCAACGGCAACCTCAGCGGGTATTGGAAGGGTAGCTCCGCGCTGAAGTACGCCGGAGCACGCACGGTCCAGGACACGGCCATGGACACCGCGAAGTCGATCTGTGACACCCTCAACAAAAGCCTTGTTGCAGTATCCAATGCGGCGTGGACGTACTACACCGATGTCGTCAAACAGCTGGTCAGCTTTCTGACGAGCTTCGGCGCCGCGGTCGCCAAGATCGCCAGCGTCGTCTCTTTCACCGAGGGCGTGTCCAGCGCGATCGATCTCCTCAAGACGGTCATCGACAATGTGGTGACCTACATGCAGACGCTGACAACGGCATTGAAGACCGAACAGGACGCCATCAACAATATTTCCTCCGCCACGGACAACGCGAAAGGTTTCCTCGGAAACAAGTGGCCGCAAAGCGCATCGACAAAGTTCGACTCGGACTCCGAAGGAGACTCATGGCAGGCAGAATAGGGGCGCGGCTCGCACTGACCGGATTGTCGATGGTCGCGCTCTCGAGTTGCAGCCTGCTCCCCAACTCGATTACCCACCGGGAGCCGGAAAGTACGCACACCATGCAAGACCTGTGCAACTTTCCAAAGGAGTTCGTGACCAACACGTTTCACGCTCAAAAGCTGGAGGTCAGGCCTGAGGGACCAGGTTCGCCACCCATGGACCGGAAACTCGGTCACGGCGACCTGTGCTGGCTTACCAACGTTTCCCCGGTTGTGGTCACAGCGGTTGGCATGGATTACTCGCGGACGCCCGAACACTCGAACCCTGGAACAACCAGAACGTGGACAATCGATGGTGTTCCCGTTCAGGAAGTACCATCTGATCAACATTCGTCCACCAACACCACAGGACCTTCTATTACGTTGAAGGCCACCATCGATCGATGGACAGGCACGTTCATATTCAATTCCGATAGCGAATCGACCATCAAGGCAGCAGCCGAGATGCTGGTGAATATGGTTCGCACACTGAAGAATTGATCGAGGTACCTGAAGATCTTCGGACAGATATGGCTGGTCGCAAGGGGTTGATAGTCGGATCGCCACGCGCGGAACACTTCTCGTGCGAGGTGCCGTTCGAGACAGCGCTTTGTCTCTTTCGGGCTTTCCCTTCGCGCACCTTCTTGTCGTAGTAGGCGCGGCCCGACTACCGCAACGACCGACCCCCAAGACGCAGTGCGGGGGGCAGACACTCGACTAGGGCCAGGAGGCCAGCCTCCTGGCCCTAGTCGCGGTCGACCCGGGCTCCGGTCATGCGCGAGAAGCTGGCCCGAGCCGCACCATCGAAGGGGCATCGTTTCAGGCGTTGGCTGGCAGGTCCGTTCCGGCACCCCGCCGACGGAGTGCCACGAGGTCGTGGCGAGGCTGTGGGAGTGTCTGCTCGTTTGCACCGTCGACGGTGAATCCGGCGGCGGTGAATCCGGCGGCGGTGATCATCTGGCGGTCGTCGACGCCGGGCTGGCCTTCGTTGGTCAGGTAGTCGCCCAGGAAGATCGAGTTGGCGAGGTGCAGCGCCAGCGGCTGCAGGTTGCGGAGGTGGATCTCGCGACCGCCGGCAAGACGAACCTCGACGTCTGGGAAAAAGAACCGGAACAGCGCGAGGATGCGGATACAGCGCTCCGGAGAGCAGTCCGGAAGCGGCCGAAGATCCGGTGTCAGCGCTCGACTGCTTCAGACAGGTAGGACATGGCTTTGCCGCATGCATCGGCAAGGGTGCCTGTCTGGTGGCCCTGCAGCCACCAAGTCACTGCGATCCTGAGAGTGTCGCTGACGGCATGGGCGATGACCCGCGCCCGCAATTCGGCATCACGGGTCTGTTCGGTCCCCTCCAGCAAGGCATCGACGAACTGCTGCTGATCGCTGCCCCACATCAGGCGAAACATTCGGGCCTGCAAGGCGGGCACCGATTGGATCAAGCGGTACGAGCGTGCGGTGCGTTCGGGGTCGCCTGCGATCAGGCCGGCGAGCATTGCTCGGGTGACGAACTCGGCGTCGGATTCCCCCGGATGCCGCTGGGACAGGGCAGCGGCAGATGCAGCGCGCCCGTCGGGATTGCCGAGGATCACATCCTCCTTGGCGGGGAAGTAGCGGTAGAAGGTGCGCGGTGCGACGTCGGCCGCGGCGGCGATTTCTTCGACAGTGACTGCGTCGTAGCCCTTTTCCTCGAACAACCGTAGTGCGCAGTCCGCGATCGTGTCCTGCGTACGCCTGCGCTTGCGGGCTCTCAGGCTGGTCTCGCCGTCATCTGCCACCACGGAACCAGGGTAGCAATCTGTGACATACGCGCAAAAAGGCACACCTGCCGTTTGTCAGTCTTGCCAAATGGCACATCTGCCACATACTCTGCTTGTGTCCGACCCACCGCCGGGTCGAGCCCTATAACAGAGAGAATCCGATGAACCACACCGAAACCCTTCGCCGACACTTCCGCGCCTACAGCGACCACGACCTCGAAACCCTGCTGGCGACACTGGCCGACAACGTGACCGTGCGGTTCCCGACCAGCCCCGAGCCCATCTGTGGCAAAGAGCAGTTGCGACCGGTGTGGGCGAGGGTGCTCGACACGGTGATCCCGGACGTACGGCAAACCGTCCAGCGCATCGTTGTCGAAGGCGACACCGCCGCAACGGAATTCACCGAGACCGGCACCGTGGTCATACCCGAGGGGGCCGCTGCTCAACTGGAGCCGGGCGGGCGACCCTACAGTCTGGACATGGTGTCGTTCTATCATTTCGACGACGAGGGCCGAATCGACCGAATCCGGTCCTACTGGGATACCGCCGATTTCGCCACCCAACTCGGCATCGACATCGCCATCATCCGCGCCCTACAGGCAAGCGCGCACAGCGCCTGATCTCCAAGGCTGGGGCCGCGACCGATGGCAACGCTGCAGACACCGCCGCGGCAGCAGGCCTGACAATCGCTGACCAGTGTCGTTCGTTCCGGGGCACTGTCAGCACGAATTCCGCGACGGAGGTCCTGTTGGGTACAGCTGCTGTCCCCTGCAGGACCTTTCGTATGCGATTACCGCAGTCAACGGTTCCAAGGGAACTGCCGTCGGTGGGTGCCGTCGCGTTCTGCGTGGGCGATCAACTGCCATCTGCCGCCAGAGTTGTTCCTTCAGTGGGCCTTTGGGGGATTTCGCCCGTGCTGGTGTCGGTTCCGGCGCGGCGGCACGGCCTGCGCACGTCAGCTCGAAAACGGAAGGCGACATGACGATTCGATGGCGGGATTTCCAATGAGACTCCCACGCAGGCCTTTCGCGCAGAATTCGATCGAACTCTCCATGCCCGAGGAACCTGGGCCGACTGCTTGCAGCCCCAGTCCCACTGCGAGAGGCAGGCATGGGCACGGATTCATCGCTGCGACAATGCAATTCCGCTCCCCTGCCATGTCACGGACCGAACACGCGTCGGCTGGGACCGCAGATACGACTGACCGACAATGTCCCAGTGCGGGGTCGGTTGTGGCCCGATCGATGTCGCCCGGGAAGCCGATCCGAGATCAAGGGTTGACCTCAAAGTAATAAGCGCGCATACTAATTGCATGACGCAGATCGCAGAAGCCACCGCCACCTCGACCGCCACCCCCGCCGCCTTCTTCGCCAAGTGGGCCGACATGGCCACCTGGCCCGAGTGGAACCAGGACACCGAATGGGCCAAGCTCGACGGCAAGTTCGAGCAGGGCGCGACCGGCATCATCAAGCCCAAGGGTGGTCCCAAGACCAAGTTCGTCGTCACCAAGCTCACCGACACCGAATTCATCGACTCGTCCAAGCTGATCGGCGCACGGCTGATCTTCGCCCACCAGGTCACCACCGACGGTGAGCGCACTACCGTCACCGTCCGTATCTCCATGGATGGTCCGCTGCGCGGGCTGTGGAACAAGATCATGGGCGGCAATCTCGCCAAGTCGCTGCCGGGCGATCTCGACGCGCTGGTCGCCGCCGCCGAGGCGGTGCTGGTATGAGCACCGAGTACCGGCTCGCCGTCGTCTCCCCCGCCGTGGTCGGCCAATGGCGGCTTGGGAGATAGCTCGCAGCAGATTCGACCATGCCGATGAAAGCCTCGGTCTGTTGCTCTGGCGGGTGACCAACCGCTGGCAGGCCGCACACCGCGCAGCGCTGAGCCCTTTCGACCTCACGCATGTCCAGTTCGTCCTGTTGGCCGCCCTGACCTGGCTTGCCGGCCGATCGGCCGGCAAGCCGGTCACCCAGCGCGACGTCGCCGACCACGCCGCGACCGACCCCATGATGACCTCCCAGGTGCTGCGCACCCTGGAACAAAAGCGCCTCCTGGAACGCCGCGACCACCCCACCGACCGTCGCGCCAAATCCCTGATCCCCACCGAATCCGGTGCAGCCCTGGTCAACCGGGCCATCGGCGCGGTCGAAGCTTGCGACCGCGACTTCTTCGGCCCTCTCGGCGACCGCACGCCAGGCTTCACCGAAGCGCTGCATCGGCTACGCGGCCGCGACACGAGCAATGACCAATGGTCAAATCATGCACTCGAAGCGCAGGGTGAGGAGGGCGTGCAGTTCGGCAGCGGCCGTGAGCAGGGCACGTGAGCGGGATTCGATGTTCGCGTCGCGGGCGGCCAGGCGGGTCAGCAGGTCGCTCCAGCGCCGGGCGTCCCGCAGTTCGGGCAGCAGCAGACGGAGGGCGGGGATGCCGTAACCGGCGCGGCGGAGCTGGTAGATGACGCGCGCATCCCGGACGTCGGTGGGAGCGTAGGTGCGGGCGTCGCGGGTTTCGCCGCGGTCTGGGGTCACCAAACCCTCTGCGTCCCAGTGCCGCAATGTCGAGGGGCGGATGCCGAGGGCGTCGGCCAATTCGGAGATGGTCATCGAATCCGAGACGCGCACATCGATGATCGGTTCTTCCCTGATGTTGCGCACTGCGGCACGGGTGGCCTCGAGGTCGCGGCGCTCGGTGTCGAGTGTGGCGTGCGCGGCATCGAGGAGCGCCAGCATGACGGCGGGAGGGTCCCGGTGTGCCGCGCGCACAATGACTTTGGCCTCGACCGGCCCGACGCTCATGGCGAGTGCGTGATAGGCCCGCGCCGACACGACATGAATCTGGTGGTAGACCCGGTATCCGGTTGGGGTGCGGGTCGTCGGCGGCAATACCTCGTCACGTTCGAGATTGCGGATCTGCTGGACCGAATATCCCGACAGGCGTGCGACATCGGCGGTGCGCAACGACCCAGAGTTGGGACTTCCCACTGGCTCACCTCAGCATTCGATGTCCAACCCTCCACAAGCACTTCAATATGACGATAGAACTCATGGAAATCGACGAGATCACCGAGTTCATCGAATCCCTGGGCGGCGTCCTGACACTCGCCCCCGGCCCGGGCAGCGGCTTCCCGGAGATCGCCTGGGGCGACAAGTTCTTCTACTACGCCCCGGATGGCCAGGTCCCCACCCGAACCCAGCCCTTCGCGACCATCGTGACCGGGAACTACCCCGACGACACGACCTCGAACCTGGACCGCCCCGGCGTTTTCCGCCTCAACATCAACCCCGGCCGCGACGCCTTCGCCCGCCAACTCGGCCACACCCCGCGCGACACCGCCGACCACCCCGCCGACGCGAGCAAACCCGACACCTGGATCCCTCACCCCATTTACGCCAGCGCCGGCTGGCTAGCGGTGGTTAACCCGGCGAGCGGAACCGAAGCGATGGCCAAAGAACTCCTGACGACCGCCCACGCTCGTGCCCGAGCCGCCTACGACCGCCGCGCCGACCGACCGGTGTAGGTGGCCACACCGTCGATTCGGGGGTTTGCGCCGCTGACCACAGTTGTTGCCGTCCAGTGGAATTGGGCCATGATCGGAATCGATGGGCGGGAGCGGACCGTAGCCGCGAACCCGCGTGGGGTGGTGGCGTTTGTGCTGATCACCTTCGGGGTCTCGTGGCTGTGGCTGTTGCTCGCGGTGGTGATGCTCGGATACTCGATCGCCAATCCGGTGGTGCAGCTGCCGTTCGGGCTGGCACCGGCCGCGGCGGCGGTGATCGTGCGGCGCTGGATCACTCGCGAGGGCTATATGCAGCCGCAGCATCTGGACCGCGAGCCTGGCCCACGCCGGAAACAATATGGTGCTGTCACTCCTGGCGGGCCAGCTTCTCGCCACCGAGCTCGGCGACATGGTCCTCACCGCCGTCATTGCCGTGCCGCTGGGCGTCGTGGCGGCATGGATCGTGATGACCGGTCGCCTGAGTCCAGGCGACCGCGCCCAGGCGTTCATCTCCTTTCAGAACGGCTACTCCGGGTTTCGAGTCGGACGGTAATCGCGGGGTCGGCCGAGATCCGGGTACTTGCCCGCCGGGCATCGACTGGTCGATCATGATGGTGGGGAAATCTATTTCGACGACACGCGATGTGGACCGAGTATGACCGTTACACAACACGGAGATGTGAGCTTCGAAAGGTTCTCGAGCTCGTACCCCGCCTATCAGGGGACACGACATCTCGATCGCATCCGTGCTGACGACTTCCGTCAACTCGATGAGCAGGGCCTGATCTATCTGGACTACACGGGAAGTGGCCTCCCCGGCCGATCACAGCTTCGCGCGTATCAGCGCGCCATGGGCAACGAGATCTGGGGAAATCCGCACTCTGCGAGCGTTCCGTCACGGCGATCCACCGAGGTGATCAGGCGCGCTCGCCAGGCGACACTGCGATTCGTGAACGCCGATCCCGACGAGTACTCGGTTATCTTCACGGCGAATGCCACGGGCGCTCTTCGGCTTGTCGGTGAATCGTTTCCGTTCCAGCCGGGAGCCCGTCTGGCGCTACTCCGCGACAATCACAATTCTGTGCTCGGTATCCGCGAGTACGCACGTGCTCGTGGAGCGACAACGGAAACGATTGGCCTCCGATCAGATCTCCGCGCCGATCTCTCTGCCGTGGTAGACGCGTTGGACCCGGCTGAGAAGGCGCCCGCGCTGTTTGCGTATCCAGCGCAGAGCAACTTCTCCGGTGTCCAACATCCACTCGAATGGATACCCGAAGCCCATGCCCGCGGCTGGCAGGTACTACTCGACGCTGCCGCATACGCGGCGATCTCAGATCTGGATCTCACCAGGCACAAGCCCGACTTCGTACCGTTGTCCTACTACAAGATCGTCGGCTGGCCGACCGGGCTCGGATGCCTGATCGCCAGGAACGACGCGCTCACGCAGCTGCGCCGTCCTTGGTTCTCCGGCGGCACCGTCGTCGCCTCGAGTGCGCTGGGCGGCTGGTACGCGAGCGCCGAACCCCCCGGCAGTTTCGAGGACGGGACACCTGATTTTCTGGGCGCACTCGGTGTGTCGATCGGCCTGGACTACGTGCAACAGACTCTCGATCGCGACGCGGTCAGAACGCGAGTGCAGTGTCTGATGGAATTCCTGCTCGGTGAGATGTCGAGGCTGCGCCACAGCAATGGCATGCCTGTGTGTGCACTGTACGGACCCACCGACACTCGGGGAAGAGGCCCGACGATCGCGTTCAACCTGCTGGATATGGACGGCAACATCGTCGACGAGCGGGTGGCCGAAGACCGCGCGGTAGAGCGAGGGATCGCCTTGCGCGCCGGCTGTTTCTGCAACCCGGGAGTCGGCGAGACGATATTCGAACTCGAGCCCGCAGACCTGATTCGGGTCGGCACGATGCGGGCGGACCTGCATACGGTCGAAGATTACCGACGAGCCATCGGTTTACCCACCGGCGGTGTACATAGAAGTAGATAATTAAATTAAAAACATAGGATACCAAGATTTTTTAATTGTAGCAGAGCCCCAACACAAAGACTTTCAAAGAGAAAGTCA
>NZ_JBEXLC010000230.1:0-9405 GCF_040609795.1 Nocardia sp. NPDC004604 | reverse complement strand
GGCCGGAACGGATTCCGTTCCGGCCAGCGGCCTGTTATAGGAAGTGCTCAGCGTTCAAGACGCAGGGCGGCGATTCGCGGCCGGAGCACCTCGATCCAGGCGGCATACCCCGCACCCGACAAATGCAGCCCGTCACGCGTGAATTCCTGCCGCAGCGCGCCATTGACGTCGGCGAGGGCAGGCCACAGATCGATGTACACCGCATCGCCCTGCGCGGCGATTTCTCGAACGACGGAATTCAATTCGCGAATCCGCTCGGCGAACTTCACCCGGCGGGGCATGACGCTCTGCACGAACAATGGCGCGTGCGGGGCCCGCTCACGAATCTCGGCGACCAGCCCGCGCAGATTCTCGGCGACCTGACCGGGCGTCTGGCCCAGCCCGAGATCATTCGTGCCCACCAGCAGGAAGACGGCCGCCGGTGCGTCGATGGCGGTATCCAGGCGGGCTCGCAGATCATCGACGGTATTGCCGCCGATCCCGCGATTGACCGGACGCACCTGCGGGAACCACTCGTCCCACAGGCCGCCCTCGGTGATGCTGTCGCCGAAGAACACCACCCGCCCGGTGGGCGCCGGCAGCTCGGCGAATTGCGAGGCGCGCATGGCGATGGAGGTCCGGAGCATGTAGCGACGGCCCAGTTTGTAGATCAGCACGGCCGCGTTTCCTGACCGGCGACGACGGGCAGTACGTTCTCGCGGGCGACCGAGCCCAGCCAAGCCAGGCTGGGTTTGGGTGTGCGAGCGAAGGTCTTGCGGTCCACCGCGATGAGCCCGAAAGTCGGCCGCCAGTGGCCCCATTCGTAATTGTCCAGCGCCGACCAGTGCAGGTAACCGCGCACCGCGACGCCGTCGGCCACGGCCAGGCGCAGGTGGTCGAGTGCCGCGGTGGTGTAGGCGATGCGCCGGGTGTCGTCGGCGGTGGCAATGCCGTTCTCGGTGACCAGCACCGGAGTGCCGCCGGTGACCCGCCAGGCATGGCGCACCGCGATGCCCAGTGCGTCCGGCCGATAGGCCCAGCCGGTGAGGGTGTTGCCGGGATCCTCGGCGTGCGGAATGGGACCGTCGGGGCCCACCACCCGGCTGGTGTACGCCTGGGTGCCGACGAAATCGTCGTCGCGGGCGGCCTCCAGGTACGGGTCCTCCCACAGCCGATTCGCCTGTGCCAGTTGCTCTTCGCAGCCTGAGGCGGCGACGAACGCCTGCTGCGCGACACTCCACCCGACCGCGGCGTCGGTCTCGGTCTTCACGATCTCGGTGGCGATGTGGTGGGCCTCGATCAGTATGCGGGCGGCGTCCGGGTCCGGGTCGGGCAGCGCGCCGGAAGCGAAGGCCCGCACGGCTTCCGCGTCCGGAACCGCGCGCTGCGCGCCCGCCATGGTGGCGACCATGTTCGGCTCGTTGATCGTGCACACCCAGGGCACGTCGCCCAGGATCGGCGCCACGGCGCTCACGAACCGGGCGAAATGTCCGACCGCGTGCGGGTTCGTCCAACCGCCCAGTTCGGCGAACCAGCGCGGGCCGGTGAAGTGGTGCAGCGTGACGACCGGTGTGAGACCGCAGTCGAGCGCGGTGTCGATCATGCGGCGGTAATGGGCGAGCGCCGCGAGCGAGACCTGTCCCCGCTCGGGTTCGATACGCGCCCACTCGACGCCGAACCGGTAGGCGTTCAAGCCCGCTCCCGCGAGCAGGGCCATATCCTCGGGGTAGCGCTGATAGCTGTCGACAGCGTCGCCGCTGCGCTCGGGAACGACCGGGTGTTCGGCGTTTTCGAGGGCCCACCAATCGCTGCCGATGTTGTTTCCCTCGGTTTGATGCGGTGAGGTGGCCGCGCCCCACAGGAATTCGGCGGGCAGCTTCGGGGTCATGTGCCGGCTACCTCAGAGCGTCGATGCATTGTCGGAATCCTTTCCGCACGGAATGTGCCTATTTTTCGTTTGGCGATTTTATAGCAGACTGACTCATCAGTCGGTATGCTCTCCGACGGTAAGGCAGTACGAACAATTGAGGTATTCCCATGAAGAATCGTCGCGCGGGTCTAATCGCCGCCTGTGCAGTCGCCGGTGTCGCCGTGACCGCGGCCACCGCGAACGCGGCTCCCGAACAATCGGTCTCACCCGTCGGCTACCACGCCGGCCTGACCGACGGCACCGTGGTGGTCAGCCTGGACCACGGCACCTTCACCCCGGCCGCCGCGGACGCCATCGGCATCCGCGACGACGCGGGCACCGTGCTGGACTCGCTACCGCTGGCCTACACCATCGACGGGCAGCGGCTCTCGATTCGCCAGCAGGTTTCCGACGACGGCCGCATGCTGCGCCTGACGCCCGACGCCACGGCCGTCGACCGCTCGACGCTGAGTCCTATCGCCGCGCCGCTGACTCCCGTCGCCTCGCCGCTGGAGAACCAGTTGGCCATGAACGACATGATCAACGCCGTCAGCATCGGCACCTCGGTGGGCACCCTGATCGGCACCGCCATCGGCGCGGCCATCGGCATCGGCGTCGGTTTCGCCGTGGCGGGCGCGTCCTGCGTGGTCCTGAGTCTGGGCTGCATCGTCGCGGTGTTGCCGATCGTGAGCCTGGTGGGCGGCGTCGGCGGCCTGGCCGGGCTGGTCATCGGCGGCGGACCCGCGGCCGCCTACGCCGTCTACCAGTACGTCACGACGCTCAATGCGGCTCCAGGACAGAGCATTTACGCCAAGGACCTCCAGGGTAGGCCAGGCGTTCCGGCCGCGCCGGCCGAGGGCAACTGAGCCGGAAAGCACCGAGGAATTCCGAGATGAACCTTCGCGCAACGCTTTCCGTCGCCTCCCTGACCATCTGCGCGGTCGCCGCCGGGACCGGCACCGCCCCCGCCGAGCCCGACCCCAGCGCCGTCGAGCCCACTATCGCTGCCCGCGTGGTCGGCGACTCGGTGCTGGCGGTGCTCGATCACGCACTGTTCACCGGCACCGCCGACGGGCAGGGAGTCGAAATCCATGCCCTGGACGGGCAATCCGTCCTCAGCCTGCCGACCGGATATCTGCTCGACGGCGTGCTGCATCCGATGCGGTACCAGGTCACGGACTTCGGGCGCGCCCTCACACTGACACCCGATACCGGGCTGAAACCGGTCGCCTCCCCCATGGAGGAACAGCTGGCAGTCAACGACTTCGCCGCCAATATGGCCAAGGTGCCGCTGGGATCGATCGCGGGCGCGCTGCTCGGCGCGGCGGTCGGCGCGGTCATCGGTCTGGGCTCGTGCCTGGTGGTCGGGCCCGCGTGCGTGGCGACCGCACCCGCTGCCATCGGCGCCTTCGCGGGCGCGGGCGGGCTGCTGGGGACGCTCGTCGCCGGTGGCGCCGCACTGGCCGACGGCGTGTGGCGTTACATCTCGACGGTGAATGCCGCACCCGGCGAGAGCATGTACGCCCACCAGGGCGGCGTGCTCGATCCGAACGGCACCGGCGTCCCCGATGCCGTGCTGCGCATGCCCCCGATGGCGTCGGGCAGCAGCGCCGGAGGGTCCGGCAGCAGCAGCGGATCCGGTAACTGACAACCCCGTAACGGCCGGTGGGGCGGCGGGCCGACGATTCGACTATAAACCGAGAGAGCGCATTTCATGGTTTCACGTCTTGCGGTCGCTGCCGCACTGGCCGTCGCCGCGGCGGCCGCCACCCTGCCGATGTCCGCCACCGTACCGGTGTCCGCCGAGGAACCTTCCACCGTCACTGTTTCCGTTGTGCCGGACCAGGATCCGTTCTACGCCCCGCCACCCGACATCGGCTCCCTGCGCAACGGCCAGGTAGTGGCGGGGCGGGAGATCGGAACCAGACTGACGGTCCCGGTGCGGGCCTGGCAGGTGTCGTATCGCACCAATGATTCGCTGGGCAACCCGGAGCTGGGCGTCACCACGCTGCTGGTGCCGACCGCGCCATGGACCGGTCCGGGCTCCCGGCCCGCCGTGTCCGAACAGATTCCGGAGGACTCCACCGGCACCCGGTGCGCGCCCTCCTACGGAATAGCCACGGGCACTTTGCAATCCGGGGATCAGATAGCCGCCATGCTGGCCGAGGGCTGGGCGGTGGCGGTACCCGACTTCGAGGGGCCAAAGTCGGCATTCCTCACCGGCCCGCAGTCCGGGCACGCCATCCTGGACGGGGTTCGGGCCGCCGGGGCATTCACGCCCGCCGGGCTCGGACCGGATACCCGCTGGGCGCTGGACGGATACTCCGGCGGAGCGGCGGCCACCGGCTGGGCGGCGGAACTACAGCCCGCCTACGCGCCTGAGCTCACCTTCGCCGGAGCCGCCCTCGGCGGGGTACCCGCGAGCCTGCCCGCGGTCATGAACAACGTTGACGGCGGGGTGTTCTCGGGCTTTCTGGTCGGCGTGCTGGTGTCGTATCAGCGCGAGTTCCCCGACGCCCGGTTCGACGAGCTGCTCAACGAGCGCGGCCGGGCAGACACCGCGGCCGCCGCCGATGCGTGCGTGATCGAACTGCTGATTCGCTTCCCGTTCTGGCGGCTGGCCGCGGCCACCGCCGACCGGTACCACGACGACACCCGACTGACCGAAGCGCTGCAACGGAATTCGCTCGGCGGCGCCGCACCGACGATGCCCATTCTCGACTACCAATCCGACTCGGACGAAGTCGTGCCGGTCGCCCAGGCCGACGATCTGGTCGCGGCCTGGCGGCGCGGCGGCACGACCGTCGTCACCGTGCGCGACCCGAGCGGCGAGCACGCCGCGGAGGCGTCGAAGCGGCAGGCCACGGCGCAGCAGTTCCTGCGGGAACGGTTCACCGGCGACCTGGTCGCCAATGCCGACCTGGATCGCCCGGTGGGACCGGGACGGTGAGTCTGTCAGTCCTGCTCCGGCGCCAGATCCCGGCGCAGCAGGCCGGTGAGCATCCGGACCGCGCCCACCATGTCCAGCGAGTCGTCGCGCAGCCAGAGTTCGGTCAGGCCGGTGAGCGCGCCCACCACCAGCAGCGCGGCAGCCTCGGCATCGACATCGGCGCGAATATCGCCGGCGGCGGCACTCTGCTCGATCACCCCGGCCAGGTTGTCGCGGTAGGTCCGGATGCGCTGATTCGACCACTCATGCGCCACATCTGGGGCGTCGGCAGAGCCGAAGAGAGCCAGATGGCTCAGCCGGGTGAGCTCAGGTTCAGCCCGGTTCCGCTCGGCCAAATCATTCACGATCTCGAGGGCACGCAGCACCGCCGGCCCCTCGTACTCGCGATCGACTTCGACCGCGTCGAACGCCTGCTGATCGCGTTCGGCCAGCACCGCCGACAGCAGCGCCTCCTTGCTGGAGAAATGGTGCAACACACCGGACCGGGTAATGCCCGCCGCCTCGGCGACCGCTGCCAGCGAAGCCCCGCGATACCCCTTCTCGGCGAACATGGACATCGCCGCGGCCAGAATCCGACCACGCCGCGCCGCACCCGACTGCTCGGCGTCGCGTGTACGTGCCATGCGTCCGACCTCCTACCCGTCAAAAGCGTTTCATGTGCACTGATCCTGCAAGCTAGCCTACTGTCCAGTCATTCAGCCAGGTCTCTGGGCAGCCCAGGTTCGCGTCAACCGGTCACCGTGGGCACCCTCGATTTGCTTGACAATCCGCCCGCCTCCATTGAGTTGCTCGGCGGTGAATCGGCCAACGCGACCCCTCGGAAGAGCATGCGCCGACTGTGTACGCCCGCCGCAGCCAATCCACGATCCGCGCCCGAAACGCACTACATTGCCGCATACCGCGCTGACCGAACCGACCAGCACGAGCGCTCCGAAGATCAACGGGCCGAGATCATCTCGCCCGACTGGGCCCGCCAACTGTGCGCGCTCATGCCGATTATGTGATGGTTCGTATGCATCACACGAAACGTCGGCGCGCGTGGTTGGGTGACTCGGCAACTACCGCGAGGCTGGGGGAAGGAGCCGGCCGCTGAGGACGGGACGGTCGATGCGGGCATCTTCTTCAGGCACCCCGACACCGAGGTT
This sequence comes from Nocardia sp. NPDC004604, assembly GCF_040609795.1. Classification (NCBI taxonomy): domain Bacteria; kingdom Bacillati; phylum Actinomycetota; class Actinomycetes; order Mycobacteriales; family Nocardiaceae; genus Nocardia; species Nocardia sp. NPDC004604. The sequence goes on along the minus strand of NZ_JBEXLC010000230.1, from coordinate 3,422 downwards.
CTCCGCAAGCCTGTAGAACAGTCCGAGGGATCCCAAGGGGCCGTATTCGCGGCCGTATTCGTCTTCTTCGAGTCGGGCGCCGAGGGCCTGGATCTCGGTGTCGAAGTGGTGCGGTTCATGGCCTGTCCGTTTGACGAGGTCGGTGGTGTCGAGTCCGGTGATGAGACGGCCGTTCTCGGCGTACTGGAATACCACTCCCGGTTTCATGGTGGAATGCAACTCCAGTGCCGCGGTTCCGATCGAGGCGCGCAGCATCAGTCCTGGGTCTTCCCGCGATTTCCAGCTACCGTGCTCCTCTACCCAGGCCCAGCTTCGGTAATGCCCTGCGGTGACCACATATCCGTCACGTTCGTAGAGAAGGCCGCCCAGCTCGTAGTGGAAGTCCTCCATCCCGCGCACCGCCACCGTGTCCTGGTCGACGCCCATCCGCTCCAACAGCTCTCGGGCGTTGATCTGACGGGCGAAGGTGAGGTTGACCAGCGGCAGATCCCTGCCGTACATCCACCCGAGGCCACCGGTCGTGGTGTTCACGACGCCCCCGGTTCATTGATCGCGATCAAGGTCGGCAAACACAGTCCATGATCATGAAACCAGGCGTCGTCATCAGCTGAAGCAGTCACAGCGGCTGACACTGCCATGAGCCACCGACATCCCTGGCCGCCCGGGTCCGTCGTCTCGAGCGACGGCCATTGCGGCGGACAAGCCGGTTCCACGCGCCGGGTTGTGCGGGACTCATTGGAGGCCGAACGTCCGGAAATGCCGCATACCGGGCGCACCGAAACTCGGCTGTGCGCTTTCGGACGCCCAGGATCACCACACCCACCGGCCCATCCGATACAAACCAGAATGCAAACCGTGGGGTTTCCGTGGGGCTTGGCTAAATAAAACAGGTCAGGCCCGGTTAAAAACCGAGCCTGACCTGGTATTTTTTGTGGGCCTAACGCTCCACAACGCGAACACCCTGACAGTGGCCGGACCGCAGATCCGTGTTCAACCGGTGGGCACCCGCGCGGCGAGCGGGGTTCGATAGCGGCAAGCGGTCGAGCGGCGGGCCAATGTCGTGTGACTGTGGACCGCCCGGTCAGCGGCAGGAGAGTGCGAATCCGCCGGCCATCACGTTCACGTCGATGGTGCGAAGCGCGCTCGACGCACGTGTCTATCGGCTCGGCAGCGACGGCGGGAGCCCGAACCAGGGCAGTGCGCTGCTGTCGAAGCGGGTGATGCCACGGATCTGGTCGTCGCTGAGGGTGAGCAGCAGCAGGCCGGTCCCGGGACGGTTGCCGCTGGCCGAGCGCAGGTAGGCCCCGAACGCTGGTTGGCCGTTCGCTCGGGTCGGGACCAGATCGAATCCGGGGCCGGCGCGCAGGATCGCGGCGCACAGTCGGGCGACCGCGTCGCGGACGTGGTACTCGAGGGGAATCGGCGGCATGGTACTGAAGGCATCATCGGTCAGCAGGGTCACCAATGCCTCGATGTCTCCGGACTCGTAGGCGCGGACGAACTTTTCAACGATTGCATCCTCGGCGGGTGAGCCCGGGGCGGGAGCCGGCCGGTGCTCGGCGATCGGCAATCGTTGTTGCAGACCGACCCTGGCTCTGTTGAGGGCGCTGGTGATCGATGGGACGGTCGAGTCGAGCATCTCGGCGACCTCGTTCGCTCGGAACCCGAGGACGTCGCGCAGGATCAAGACAGCGAGCTGGCGAGGCGGCAGGACCTGCAACGCGGTCACGAAGGCCATGGAGATGGACTCGGTCTGTTCGTATCGGGCCTCGGGGCCCACCGGCACATCGATGGCCCTGTCGAGCAAAGCGTCGGGAAACGGTTCGAGCCAGGTGATTTCGCCGAGTCGTGACGGCTCGGGCAGCTCGAGTCTGGAGTTGTCCCATGCTTTGGCGGGTCGGCGGCCGACCGAACGAAGTGTGCTGAGGCATCGGTTGGTAGCGATCCGGTACAACCACGTACGGATCGAGGCGCGTGCTTCGAACCCGGCCAGGCCCTGCCAGGCGGCCAGCATGGTGTCTTGGAGGGCGTCCTCGGCGTCCTGGAACGAGCCGAGCATCCGGTAGCAATGCACCTGGAGCTCTCGGCGGTGCGGGTCGGTCAGCGCTCGGAACGCCTCGCTGTCTCCTGCCCGCGCTCTCGAAATCAGGTCGGCTCTTACCGGTTCCATCCGCGCGTCCTTGCTCTTTTCTACGCCTTGTCGCTTGTCCATCCTGTACTGACGCACGCGGGCCCGCGAACTGTGCGGTTGCGGGCCGCACAGTTTTCCGATGCTGCGGCGACTGTCTTGATGACGGCTCGGACAGTCCAGCCGCCGAGGCGATGGCACACACAGCGGCCACGTGAACGAAGAGAGGCAGACGATGAGAAAACTGATTGTGTCGACCTACGCGACCTTGGACGGCCGAGTCGACGACATCCGGGAGTGGGCGGTTCCCTTCAACGATGCGGGAGCGGTCGAGTATCACACGGACCTTCTGGCCAACAGCGACGGTCTGCTCATGGGCCGTAAGACATATGAGATTTTCGCCGCCGTGTGGCCATCACTGTCGGGACAGCTCCCCTACGTCGACAAGATGAACAGCATGGCCAAATATGTTGCCTCGACCACGGTCGGCGACCCGTCCTGGGACAACTCCCACCTGATAAAGGGCGACGTCGCCGACGGCGTCGCCGAACTCAAGCAACGACCCGGTCAGGATCTGGTCTTGTACGGCTGCCACAAACTTATGCACAGCTTGCTGGAACACGACCTCATCGACGAGTACCGCATCCTGGTTCATCCGGTCCTACTCGGAAAGGGCAGGAGCTTGTTCGACGACGCCGAACGCGTGAACCTCGAGCTGGTCGACACAACCGTCATTTCGGGCGGAGTGTGCGTGCTCGTCTACCAGCCGGTGCGGTAGGCAATCCTCGTTGCCCGGCGCGAGAATTGGACCGATCCCGCGCCGGGCAGCCGACACGGCATTGTCGCGGAGTGGCCAGCACCGGCGCCCTACATCCTCATCGGCCGCGGATCTCGGCGCCCACGGTGAGGTCTAGAACGTGACCAGGTCGCCACCGATGACAACGCGTGCACGATAAATCGGCATGAGCGGATGCCGGCAGGCGAAGGGCACCCCGAGACAGGGGCACAAGGCTCGCTGGATCGACCGAGCGGGGTTGCTGGACACGGTGCTTACGCAAATGCGGGCCGATGGGAGGAAACTCCGCACAGTTGCATATGCCACGTGTTCGTGTTGTGACAAGCTGTGGAGCTAAGGGGACTCGAACCCCTGACCCCACTCAGGAGTTCAAATTGTCTCGTGATCTCCGCCGGGTCCGCCTATAGATGTAATCGGCTTCGGATCGAGGCCTGGCCGGTTGCCGATGGTTACGGAAGGCCCGCATGCAGCCTACGATGCACCCTCCCGCCACCGTAA
>NZ_JBEXLC010000229.1:0-9586 GCF_040609795.1 Nocardia sp. NPDC004604 | reverse complement strand
GTGGCGCCTTCGTCGATTTCGCGGCCGCGCTGCTCCGGTGATTCGTACATGGGCGTCTCGACACCACTCGCCGCCCAATCCAGCAGTCGGCACAAGGCGGCCGCGTTGTAGCCGACGTGCGCGACCAGGTGGCGCCGAGTCCATCCTGGCAGCAGTGTGTCGGCGTCCAGCTCGTCGTCGGTGAGTTCGGCGAGATGCCGTGCGAAATATGCCGTCCCCCGTTGCGCGATCAGCAGCCGTTCGGGCAACGGCAATTCTGCGAAATCCATTCTCGGCGGCCTTACTTGATGATGGTCTTGTTCCGGACCGATCCGATTCCCTCGATGGTGATTTCGATCGTCTCCCCGTCCTTGATGTAGCGAGCCGGCTTCCGGGCGTGCCCGACTCCCCCGCTCGTACCTGTGCAGATCACATCACCAGGCTGCAGGGTCACGATCTGGGAGATGTAGTGAACCAACCGCGCAGGCCCGAAGACCAAATCGTCGGTTGTCGCGGACTGCATCAGCTCCCCGTCGAGTCGTGCCTCGATCCTGGTACCCGGGACATAGTCGGTGTCCAGCACGGGTCCGAACCCAGTCGCCTTCTCGAACCATTTGCCCTGATCCCACTGGACCGACCGGAACTGATAGTCACGCATGGTGTAGTCGTTGAGGACGGAGTAGCCCGCGATGTACTCCGACGCCGTGTCTTCGGATACCTGCCTCGCGCGCTTGCCGATGATCACTGCCAACTCGGCTTCCCAATCCAGGGCCCCTGCGGCGTAGGCCGGGATCACGACGTCGTCGTACGGTCCGGCCAGCGATTCCGCGAATTTCGCGAACAGGGTCGGGTATTCGGGCTTGTCCCGGCCCATTTCGGCGATGTGTGAGGCGTAGTTGAGTCCAACGCAGATGACTTTGCCCGGCCGTGGCACGACCGGCGCGTAATCCGCAGAGGCGAGATCGACGGTCATTCCACTGGCCTCCGCACCATTCGCCGCTTCGGCGATGGACTTCCACTCGGGCTCGGCCAGTAGCGCGGACAGGTCGCGGTAGCCGCCGATCACCGTCGCCGTCCATTCGTCGTCGATGCGGACGGCGACCGTGGTTCCTGGCAGCCGGAGAGTTGCCAACTTCATTGGGGATCATGCTCCTTCGACGGTGAGCGAACGGGAGAGATGCAGGCGCTCCATGATGGGAGCGTCCGAGAACACGAAAAGGTCCAGTGGGGACTGGGATTCGATCGACAGCTCGGTCCACGACGGGACCGTGATCAGATCGCCCTGGTGCACTGTGTGCACCTTGTCTCCGAGGCGGAAGCATGCGGTGCCTTCGAAAACTTGATACACGGCCGAACCGACATTCCGGCGAGGACGGGTTCGCGTCCCCTCGCGCAGCCGGTGGAACTCTGCGCGAATGGTCGGCATCACGTCACCGCCGTTCGTCGGATTGGTGTAGCGGACGGCCGCGTGGCCCGGCTCGATGGTTGCGGGATATCCCTCGTCCTCGAGCGCGAGCTGCTCGGCGAGGGCGCGGTCCGTGTGTTCCCACCGGTACGCCGCGATCGGCGAACTCGCGGTGGTCTCCAGCCCTACCAGGGGACGCAGCCCCGGATGCGACCAGAGCCGCTCCGCACGCGAAACGTCGGGTGTGGCGTCATCGGTGACAGTGTCCGAGCCGAATTCGAAGAACCCGGTGTCCATGTAGTGGGCGAACGGGATGTCGAGTCCGTCGAGCCAGGCCATCGGCTGATCGGTTTCATTGTGATGACCGTGGAAGTGCCAGCCCGGAGTGAGCAGGAAATCACCGCGGCGCATCGCAACCGGATCGCCGTTGACTACGGTCCACACCCCTTCGCCCTCGAGGACGAACCGAAATGCGTTCTGGCTGTGGCGGTGTTCGGGCGCGACCTCCTTCGGACCGAGGTACTGGATCGCCGCCCACAACGTCGGAGTCGCGTACGGGAGCCCGCCCAGGCCGGGGTTGGCCAGTGCGATCGCCCGGCGCTCCCCGCCGCGGCCCACCGGCACAAGGTCACCGGCCCGGGCCGCCAGCGGGTACAACTTCGACCAACGCCACACGTACGGTAATGCGCGCGAGGTGGGAACCATCGGCATCAGGTCGCCGAGTTGCGTCCACAGCGGGTTGAGATGCTCCCCGGCGAAATCGAGATAGAGCCGTTCGAGTTCGAGGTCTTTCCAGTCCGAGGACTGTTCGGCAGCGGTCATGTCTGCGGAACTCCTTGCGATCGAGCGGAAACAGCCGCACATATCCCCCTTGCGGCCACGCTATCCGCGGCGATCCGACGCCCGGCAGAAGATTCCTCTCTCCAGAAAAGAGTCAGACCTCGATATCGCCGACGTCGGCTTCCATGCCCCGGACAGCGCTCTGCATCTGAGCGATCAGTGGCCCACGCAGATGCTGCTGGTAGCGCACCACCGGAATTGATACCGAGATGGCGCCGAGCGCGACCCCCGCCCGGTTTCGAACAGCCATGCCGAACGCGGCGATGCCGACTTCGGTCTGCTGCAGGTTGATCGCGAACCCGGCCTGCCGACACGCGGTGAGCTCGCGGACGAATACCTCGAACTGCTCCGGCGGCATCGTCCGGTCGCCCGGTGTCGACTCCGGTTCCGGCCAGTCGGCCGGACGGAGATACAGCTGGGCCAGCGTCTCCTCCCGCAGTTCCGCGAGCAGGATCTTGCCCCCGGCCGTGCGCTCGGCATCGAGGACCTGCCCCTGACGGTCGCCGACCCGCAGCATCTCGTTCGATTCGGCCGACAGCAGGAATCGCACCTGTGTCCCGACCCGGATCACCAGGTTGACCGTTTCCCCGCACCGGCTCGCGAGCGCCTCCATGTGCGGACGCGACAGCTCGGTGAATTCCCGAGTCCAGCCTCGTCGCGCCGGGCCCGCGCCCATGGCCGGTCCTGGGTGGTATCGGCGAGCCTCGTCCTGGACAGCGAATCCGCGGTACAGCAGCATCGCGAACAGGCGGTGCGCGGTCGACGGCGCGACCCCCAGCTCGGCGGCGGCATCGCTCAGGCGCACCGCTCCGACGTCACGTAGCAGTTGCACAAGTCGCAACGCGTTGTCGACCGATTCCAGCATGTAAGCAGGCTTTTCGATCATCGGTCGATGACTCGATTTCTGCATAGTGGAATAGTATTGTCCCGCGATACCCGCCCCGGCAAGGGTTGACGATGTGGACAAGACTGATCTGAACAACGCACAAATCGTGGTCGTCGGCGGTGGTATCGGAGGCATCGCGGCCGCACTCGCGCTGGCGACGAAGGGCGCCGAGGTCACCGTCCTCGAGCAGGCGCCGGAGTTCGGCGAAGTCGGCGCCGGACTGCAGATCGGCCCCCACGGGTCGCGGATTCTGTCGAAATGGGGCCTGCTGGAATCGGCTCTCGCCCTGGGCGTGCGGCCCAAGAACCTCGTCTTCCGTGACGCCCTCACTGCCGAGGTGCTCACCTCGATCGATCTGGGCAACACTTTCCGGTCGCACTACAACGGGCCGTACTTCGTGATCCACCGCAGCGATCTGCACCGCCTGCTCGTCGATGCCGCCCGGACGGCCGGCGCGAATCTCGTCACCGGCATCACAGTGCAGTCGGCGGTGACCGACGGCGACCGCGCGATCGTCACCGACACCGACGGACGGACCTGGCAGGCGGATGTCGTCCTGGGCATGGACGGCCTGAAATCGACACTGCGTCAAAGCATTTCCGACGACGAGCCCGTGGCGTCCGGCTTCGTCGCCTACCGCGGCACCTTCCCCGTCGACGAGGTGGACATCGACTACGATCCCGACGACGTCGTCGGCTACATCGGACCAGACTGCCATTTCATCCAGTACCCGCTGCGCGGCGGCACCATGCTGAACCAGGTGGCCGTCTTCGAATCCCCCGGGTTCACGCGTGGAGCCACGGAGTGGGGTGGCCCCGATGAGCTGGCGAACGCCTTTACACACTGTCATCAGAGCGTGCGCGACGGCGTCGAGCATTTGTGGACAGACCGTTGGTGGCCGATGTACGACCGGGAACCGATCGACAATTGGGTCAACGGACGACTCATCCTTCTCGGCGACGCCGCGCATCCCCCTCTCCAGTACTTGGCCTCCGGCGCGGTGATGGCCATCGAGGACGCGGACTACATGGCGGAGTACGCCATGCGCAGATACCCAGAGCTCGGCGCCGAAGGGTGGCCCGTGATCCTGGCCGAGGTCAACAAGCATCGAGCCCCCCGATGCAATCGGATCCTCACCACCGGCCGGATGTGGGGCGAGCTCTGGCACTTCGACGGCACCGCCCGACTCGTACGCAACGAACTATTCCGCAGCAGGGACACAGCCAGTTACAAGTACACCGACTGGCTCTGGGCCTACTCCCCCACTTACGCCTGAGCCGAGAAGGCACGAGATGAAAACCACGTGTGCGGTCGATTCCATTCGGCCCCAATGGATCCCGTCCGATCGCGATCTGTCCGAAGCGCGAGTCACCGATTTCGCGCGGTACGTGACAGCTCGATCCGGTATCGAACTACCGGACTACTCCGCACTCTGGCGGTGGTCGGTCGATGACGTACCGGCGTTCTGGGAGTCGGTCTGGCAGTACTTCGACCTCGGCCCGGCACCGGGCGAGATCTTGTCACGAGCCGAAATGCCAGGTGCGCAATGGTTTCCAAATGCTCGACTCAACTATGTAGATCAAGTTGTCCGCCAGGCCCGGACAGACCGGCCTGCCATCGTGTCGATCGACGAAACCGGTCCGGCAACCCAACTGAGCTGGAATGAGCTGCTGGGCCGGACGGCCGCGCTCGCGACAACGCTGCGATCCCTGGGCGTGCGCGCCGGAGACCGAGTAGTCGGCTATCTGCCGAACATACCCGAAGCGGTGATCGCCTTTTTGGCAACGGCTGCCATCGGTGCCGTCTGGAGCGCGTGCGGGCAGGACTACTCGGCCAAGGCGGCGCTGGATCGGCTGGGCCAACTCCGCCCTGCGGTGCTCGTCACGGCAGACGGGTATCGGTACGGCGGAAGGTCCCATGACAGGCGTGCAGACATCGCAACACTGCGCGCCGCAATGCCGGAACTGCGAGCCACCATCGCGGTTTCGCGGCTCGGGCACGAGTGTCCCGACACGCTGGATTGGCAAGCAATCACAGGTCAAGGCGGCTCCCTGGAAACAACCCAGGTCCCCTTCGACGATCCGCTCTGGGTCTTGTTTTCGTCCGGCACCACCGGACTACCGAAAGGCATAGTTCACGGCCACGGCGGCGTGCTCCTGGAGCATTTGAAAGCCATGGCCCTGCAATCGGATATCGGCCCTGATGACACGTTCTTCTGGTACACCAGCCCGAGCTGGATGATGTGGAACTATCAGGTCGCCGGGCTGTTGGTCGGCGCCACGATCGTCTGTTACCCCGGCAGTCCAGCGTATCCGACGCCGGATGCGCTGTGGGGGAAGGCCGCCGGGACCCAGGCAACCGTCGTGGGTACCAGTCCTGGATACGTTCTCGCCTGTATGAAGGCGGGAGTGATACCCCGGGCCGAACACGATCTCTCCGCCTTGCGAACCATAGGAATCACGGGTGCCCCGCTGCCGGCGAAGTCGTCGATGTGGCTGCGCGACAACGTCGGACCCGAAATCCATGTCGCGTCCATCAGTGGTGGTACCGATGTGGTGTCGGCCTTCATAGGCGGCGTGCGCACGGTTCCGGTATGGCCGGGCGAGCTGTCCGCGCCCTGTCTCGGTGTGGCCTTGGACGCTTGGGACGAAGAGGGCTTCCCGGTGCGCGGTGAGGTCGGCGAATTGGTCGTCACGAAGCCGATGCCGTCCATGCCGGTATCGTTCTGGGACGATCCGGATGGATCCCGTTACCGCAGTGCCTATTTCGAGAAGTACCCCGGTGTGTGGTGCCACGGCGACTGGGTGACGATCACCGACCGCGGCAGCACGGTCGTGCACGGCCGCTCCGACGCGACCTTGAACCGCAACGGTATTCGCATGGGTAGCGCGGACATCTATCAACTCGTCGAGCAACTCCCTGAGATCGCCGAAGCCTTGGTTATCGGTGCCGAGCAACCCGACGGCGGATACTGGATGCCACTGTTCGTCGTCCCCTCCGCAGGCTACGAAGTCGATTCCGCGTTCATCGACCGGATCAACACCACGATCCGCTCGGAACTCTCGCCTCGCCACGTCCCGGACGAGATCATCGTGGCTCCGGGCATCCCGCACACGCGCACCGGCAAGAAACTCGAGGTTCCCGTCAAGAAGCTGCTGCAGGGTGCGGATCCGACTCGCGTGACCGACCGCAGCGCTGTCGACGATCCGATCCTGCTCGAGTGGTACGCGCGATTCAGCCGTCGGATCGGTACCACAACTCCACGCTAGCCCGCGCCTGGACTCCAGCCCGCCCACAAGGAAACGAAAGCCGGCCGGGTTGCTTCCACAGCGACCCGGCCGGCTTGATGATCATCGCGCGTCAGGCGACGCAGATTCCCGGGACAGCAGTCTTCTTGTAAATGTGCGGCGAAGCGGTGCAGGACTCAGGGTATTTCGAGAGCATTTCCTGAAACTCCGGGGTCTGAAACGCCCGCGCCATGTTCTCCGTACTCTCCCAGACCGCCACATTGATGTAGCTGCCACTGCCCGCGATGCCCTTGTGCAGCTGGCCCGAGATGCAGCCGTGGCTCAGCATGAAGGAGGCGTCCTCCTTCCACAACCGCAGGAATTCTGCTTCATCTTCCGGTTCGACGTGGAACACATTGAAGAGGACTATCGGCCCCTCCTCTTGCGAGGCGAGCTGCTGAAAGAACGTCGTGCTCTTGTCCAATTCGAGTAGCTTCAGCATGAGCATTTCCCTTTCTGATCGAAACTGATTCGAGACTGTTGATAGTTAGTTCACGAGCGCATCCGAGGGCCGCCGGATACGGGGCAGCAATAGCGCCGCCAGCAGGCCTACCCCGGCGAGCCCGGCGAGCAATCGGTAGGCGTCGGCGTACCCGGCGTCTCGATAGAACGGAACACCCTGCATGACAACCTGATGCGCGGCGAGCACGGTGAACAACACCTGGTAACCGAAGCCTCCGATAACCTGCAGCGCCATATAGGCGATGCCATTGACCGTCGCTTGTTCCTCGGCAGTGACCACCGAGACCACCATCGCAGTGCCGCAGGCCATCACAATGCCGCCCGCGAGGCCCACCACCATCGAGGAGACGACGATCTGCGCGGTATCGCGGTGGTACTGACCGAAAAGCAGCAACCCGAGTACTAGAAGCGCTGCACCGATCAGCCAGAGCGGCCGGGGCTCGACGTGTTTCAGCAGGACGCCGGTCACCACTGCGGCACCGACGGTGGCCGCGCCGGCGGGAATGCCGACCAGCGCGTAATGAGTTGCCGTCCAGCCGAATCCATCGGATGCGAGTGGAATTCTCGGATACTGGGCCAGGAACGAGAAGATGAGCGGCGAAATGATGAATGCGAACTGAACGAACGCGGTGGTAATGATCACTACGGCGACCGGGCGTTGGGCCAGCATGCGCAGGTCGACGATCGGACTGGTCGTGGTGAGTTCCACCGGCACGAAAGCCGCGAGGGCAAGCAGGCCCACGAGTAGCGGCCACACGGTCCGGGAAGCGCCCCACCCCAAGCTGTAGATGTTGCCGCCCCCATACGCCACGAGCGCGACTCCGATGCCGAGCAGAAGCCCTCCGGCCCAGTCGAATTCCGATCCGAATCGCCCACGGCGTGGGGTTTCGGGCATGACGGCGAGCATGCCGATGGCGATAACGGTCAGGCCGGTCAGCAACCACATCGCACCGCGCCATCCGAAGGAATCGATCAGGTTGCCGACCACTACGGGGCTCACGAGAACCACGACACCGACCGAGCCCATCACCACGCCATAGGCCATCGCGACACGTTTCGCCGGGAAGCAGTCCCGGATACAGGCCGGGACGAGCGCGACGATCGGACCGTAGAACCCCGCGATCGCACGCCCGATGAGCAACACCACGAAACTGGGTGCCAACGCGGAGATGACGTCCCCCACAATCCCGGCCGCGGCAAGTATCAGCATCACACGGCGTTTTCCGTAAATCTCACCGAATTTCACCGCGAACGGCAGGCTGAACAGCGAAACCAGAAGCGTGGCGAGGTTGAACCAGACGATATGACCGGTCCGGAAAAACTCCACGATGTGCGGTTGTGACGCGCCTCCGGCAATGCCACTGATGGTCAATAGTTGGGCGGGCAGGATCAATGCGAGCATCAACGGAATTCCACCGGAATGCGTTGGGGCGGTCCCGGTTACAGTCGGAGGAGGCTGGATGGTTTCAGACATCGTGGTTCTTTCTGGTGGTTTGGCATGCCTTGGACAGCCGGCTGCTACCCCAAGGCATGCCTCTTTTGACGTCCCCGAATGGAAGAGACGTCGAGTTCTCCAGGTTTCACCTGTGAACGAATGACGAGCATCGCGCGACTCGACCGGACGAGTGAGTAGACACACGCGGTCGACGGCGGCTCGCTGCACCGTTCCGAGTGCGGGACAACGCTTTGCCAACCCTTCTGAACGTTGCACTATGCGGAACGGTGTTCATGAGTGTGACACCGACCATCAGGTCGCGCAAGCCCTCCACTCGAGCCGCGACTCGGTTCCCGCACTCGATCACCCCGCACCCCACCCGGTGGCGACAGCACACCAAATGCCTTCTACCCAAGCATGTTCCGCTACGCAGAAGATTATGAATGGAGCGCGCCGGCGACTCGTTACGGTTTGCGGATGCCGATGCCGATGCCGATGCCGATGCCGAGACCGAAGGCCAGAATCCGAACGCGCATCTTCGCAATCGCACTGATCCCGAGCGTGGCACTATTCGCGATCGGGATGACCGTCGCGGGGTATCTGCTACGGCGAGGCGAGAACGTCAAAACCTGGTCGTCGGTGCTGGCGGATGCCAATCGTCAAGCAGGCGACATGATCAATGCAATCCAGCAGGAAAGACTGCTGTCGCTGATACGGCTGACAACCAGCCGGCCCGATCCCGTGGCCCTCGGTCAGGCGCGCACACGACTGGACACTACGCTTGCGCAGCTCACATCTCTCGAATCCGCTCTCATGAAGACAAGCATCGGCCTGCCAACCGGTGACATACATAGCCGGAACCTCAGCCGCGCGGATACGCCCGGTGAACTGGGCAGGAAGATCACCGGTTCGGTCACTGACTACAGCAGCGAGACTAGGTCGTGTCTCCTAATGGTGTTGACCGATTGGCCCCGCGGAGTTGGGCAGGTAGTGCATCATGTTCGCCGTGGCGACGCTGACGGGTGATCGGTACCAGGTCCTGACCGACAGGCAATGGGAGCTGTTGGAGTTGCTGCTACCCAAATCGCAAGGGCGCGTGGGTCGTAACTTCGCCAACAATCGCCTGGTGGTGGAGGGGATGCTGTATCGACTGCGGGTCAGTGTGCCGTGGCGAGACCTGCCGGAGGTGTTCGGGCCGTTTCTGTGGAATCTGATTTGTCCGATATGTTGCTGTTTGCCCTGATCAAACGGGTGTGATCGGGAGAAGCGTTGCTGTGGGTGGGATGCCGATC
>NZ_JBEXLC010000228.1:0-9602 GCF_040609795.1 Nocardia sp. NPDC004604 | reverse complement strand
GTCGAAGCCCACGGCACCGGCACCCGACTCGGCGACCCCATCGAAGCCCAAGCACTCCTAGCCACCTACGGACAGGACCGCAACCAACCGCTCTGGCTGGGATCGGTGAAATCCAACATCGGCCACACCCAAGCCGCCGCCGGTGCAGCGGGCATCATCAAAATGATCATGGCCATGCGCCACGAAATCTTGCCGCGCACACTGCATATCGACCAACCCACCACCGAAGTCGACTGGACCACCGACAACGTCCGAATCCTCACCACCGAGCAACCCTGGCCCGCACACGATCGGCCGCGCCGCGCCGCGGTGTCCGCGTTCGGCGTCAGCGGCACCAACGCCCACCTCATTCTCGAACAGCCACCGACCACCGAACCAGGCGCTCCGGCAGCGGATCTCATTGCGGTGCCGTGGGTGATCTCCGGGCGGGACGAGGCGGCGTTGCGTGCGCAGGCGGCACGACTGGCCGAGCACCTGACGGCGGACAGCTCGAGCACCGACATCGCCTATTCGCTCGCCACCAGCCGCGCCACGCTCGACCACCGCGCGGTCATCGTCGGCCACGACCTCGACGAACGCCGACGGGCGCTCACCGCCGTGGCCGACGGCGAGATTTCCCCCGGGGTGTTCACCGGTCGAGGCGCCGACAACGGCTTGGCGATGGTGTTCTCCGGTCAGGGCAGCCAACGCCTCGGCATGGGCCGCGAGCTCTACGACACCTACCCCGTCTATGCCGAGGCCTTCGATTCCGCGTGCGCCGCAATCGAGCTCGCCCATCCGCTGCGCGAGGTGGTCTTCGGTGCCGACGACGCGCTGCTCGACCGCACGCAGTACACCCAACCGGCCCTGTTCGCCGTGCAGGTCGCGCTCTATCGGCTGTGGGAAAGCTTGGGCGTGCGGCCCACCGTGGTAGTCGGCCACTCCATCGGCGAGATCGCCGCGGCCCACGTCGCCGGGGTATTCGACCTCGCCGATGCCGCCGCGCTGGTCACCGCCCGCGGCAGGCTCATGCAGGCACTGCCCGAGGGTGGCGCGATGGTCGCCGTCGACAGCACCGAACACGAGATCCGCCCGCACCTGGCCGGTTTCGCGGAAGTGGTCGGCATCGCCGCCGTCAACGGCCCGAATTCCGTTGTCCTGTCCGGTGATCGCGCCGCGCTCACGGCGATCGTCGAGCGGCTACCAGGGCATCGCAGCACCTGGTTGCGCGTTTCGCACGCCTTCCACTCACCGCTGATGGACCCGATCCTCGCCGAGTTCGCGAACACGGTCGCGCGGCTGACGTTCTCCGCACCGGTGCTACCGTTCGTCTCCACCGTGACCGGCGAGCCGGTCGACGCCAGCACCCTTGCCGCGCCCGGCTATTGGGTCCGGCACGCCCGGGACACCGTGCGCTTCGCCGAGGCGCTAAGGTATATCACCGCATCGGCCCATCTCGAAATCGGCCCCGGCGCAGCGCTCACGACGCATATTCCCGGCACGGCGATCCCGTCGCTGCACCCCAACCAGGCCGAACCGGAGGCGATCCGCACCGCGCTGGCCCGGCTCGTCGCCTGCGGCCTCCGCCCGGACTGGCAGCAGTTCTTCTCCGGCACCGGCGCGCGCCGGGTTCCCTTGCCCACCTATTCATTCCAGCGCACTCGCTACTGGCCCGGAACCTCGGCCCGCCGCACCCCCGATGCCGGGCATCCGCTGCTCACCTCGAACCTGGAACTGGCACAGAGCAGCGGAATACTGCTCACCGGTCGACTGTCCACGGCCACCCATCCGTGGCTGGCCGACCACGTCATCGCCGGTGCGGTCGTCTTCCCCGGCACCGCGTTCGTCGAACTCGTCCTGCACGCCGCACATCTGGTGGGGCAGCGCGGCTTCGAGGAGCTGACACTGGAGACTCCGTTGGCACTCCCCGCGGACAGCGTCGCCGAGCTCCAGGTGACGGTGGCGGAACCGGGCGCGGACGCCCGGCGCGCCGTGACCGTCCACTCCCGGTTCGACCAGGACACCACCTGGCAGTTGCACGCGGTCGGCGTCATCGGCGACGGGCCTGCCCCCGAGCCGTCGTGGTCCCTCGACGCCTGGCCACCGTCCGACGCCACCGCATTGGCCACCGCAGACGTCTACGCCGAGTTCGCCACCGCGGGACTGGATTACGGTCCGATCTTCCAGGGCTTGCGGGCAGCCTGGCGATCCGGCGAAGACATCGCGGTCGAGGTAACGCTGCCCGCGGACGACGATCAGCGCATCGGCTTCGGCCTGCATCCCGCTCTGCTGGACTCGGTACTGCACGGTGTCGGGGTCGACCGGATGTTCGGCGCGGACGGCACAGCGCGGCTGCCGTTCTCGTGGGCAGGCGTGACACTGTTCGCCACCGGGGCGACGTTCCTGCGGGCCGTGCTGTCGCCGAGCGGCGAGGACGCGATCACGCTGCGCGTCGCCGATGGCACGGGCCGTCCGATAGCCCAGGTCGAGCGCCTGACCATGCGTAAGATCGCGGGCGAGCAGCTCACCGGTCGGCAGTCGCTGTTCGAGCAGGCGTGGTTGCCACGGGAAACCCCGGATACGGCAAAGACTTTCACCGTGCTCGGCGAGGATAGGCCGCGCGACGCCACGCACGCCCTGCTGCTGGTGCGCAACGACGACAGCCTCGCCCCCGAGGACGCGATAGCGACCGCCGCTCGGGTACTGGACACGCTGCGGTCGTTCGACGACGAACGCACGCTCGTGGTCGTGACCGCCCGTGCAGTCGCGGTGGACACCGATCCCGCTCCGGCGGGCGCGACCGTGTGGGGCTTGGTGCGCACCGCACAGGCGGAGCGGCCGGGCCGGGTGGTGCTGGTGGATCTCGACGACGACGAGCGATCCTGGCAGGCCTTGCCGTACGCATTGTCTTGTGACGAGCCGCAATTCGCGTTGCGGCGCGGCGAGATCCACGTCCCCCGACTCGTTCCCGCGTCCCCCGCGTCGGCTGCCGCCCCGGATTGGAGTTCGAGCACGGTCCTGATCACCGGCGCCGCCGGTGCGCTCGGCGCGGTCGTCGCGCGCCACCTGGTTCACACGGCCGGGGTACGCGAGCTGGTGTTGCTCAGCCGCCACGGCGACGCACCGGAACCGGCCGGTGCCGAGGTCACGCAGATAGCCTGCGATCTCACCGACGCCGAGCAACTCGCCACCGCACTGGACGCAATACCCACCGACCGGCCACTCGCCATCATCCACTGCGCAGGCACCATCGACGACGCCGTCCTCACCAACCAAACACCCGAACACCTACACCACGTGTTCACACCAAAAGCCACCGCAGCCTGGCACCTACACCACCTCACCCACAACCACAACATCACCACATTCATCCTCTTCTCCTCCGCCGCAGCAACACTCGGCTCACCCGGCCAAGCCAACTACGCCGCCGCCAACGCCTACCTCGACGCCCTCGCCCACCACCGCACCACCACCGGACACCCCACCACCAGCATCGCCTGGGGACCATGGACCACCGGCATGACAGCGAAAACCGGCGAGGCGGACCTCAGCAGGCTGGCCGCAACAGGCCTCACCGCGATCGACGAGAAGACGGGACCGGCCCTGTTCGACGCGGCGATCACGGCCCGCGGGCCGATGATGGTTGCGCTGCCGTTGCACCGGGCAGCGCTTCGCCGCCGCGCCGACGACGGCCAACTGCCCGCCGTGCTAAGCGATCTGGTGCGGCGGACGGCGCGCGCGACGATTGCACCATCCGTACCCCAGCAGTCTCTGGCAGACGCCCTGCGCGATCTGTCGGCGAACGAACAGCGGGACCGGATCGCGCAGCTGGTGCGCGTCCGCACCGCCGCCGTACTCGGACACGGTGCGGCCGAGTCGATCTCGATGGACCGGCCGTTCACCGAACTCGGCTTCGACTCGGTCATGGGCGTCGAACTGCGCGGTGCGCTCGACGCGGCCACCGGCCTGCGGCTGCCCGCGACGGTGATCTTCGACCACCCGACACCCGCGGCGCTGCGGGACCAACTGCTGGCCAGGCTGGTGTCCGGCGCACCGTCGGCGCCCGAGGCGATCTTCGCCGAAATCGACCGGCTGGAGACACATCTCGCCCAAGTCGGCCAGCAGCACGCGGCACGGGTGCACCACCGGCTCCGTTCGCTGCTCAGCTTCTGGGAGAAGCCCGCGACCGGAGACAGCGCCGACGGCACCGAGCTGACGGCCGCGGATCTGGAAGACATGTTCGACATCATCGACGACGAGCTGGGCTTGCCCTGACGAGAGTGGCGTGACGTGAACGAGGACAAGACACTTCAGTACCTCAAGCGGCTCACCACCGAGCTGCGTGACACCAGGCAGCGGTTGCGCGCCGCGGAACAGAGCGAGCGCGAGCCGCTCGCCGTGGTTGGCATGGCGTGCCGGTATCCAGGCGGCGTGACGACACCGGAACAGTTGTGGCAGCTGGTCGTCGACGAACAGGACGCGATCGGGGAGTTTCCCCGGGACCGGGGATGGGACATCGACGGGCTGCGCGCCGCGCACACCGGTGCCGCGGGCAGCAGCGACACGCTGCAAGGTGGATTCCTGTACGACGCGGCCGAATTCGACGCGGCGTTCTTCGGCATCTCGCCCCGTGAGGCGCTGGCAATGGATCCGCAGCAGCGGCTGCTGCTCGAGACCACCTGGGAGGCGGTCGAGCGCGCCCGCATCGCGCCGGATGCGCTGCGGGGCAGCCGCACCGGCGTTTTCGTCGGCATCATGTACCACGACTACACCTCGCGCCTGGCCCGGATTCCGGAGGTCGTCGAGGGGTACCTCGGCACCGGCAATTCCGGCAGCATCGCCTCGGGCCGGCTCGCTTACACGCTCGGGGTGGAGGGTCCGGCGATCACCATCGACACCGCCTGTTCCTCGTCGTTGGTGGCCTTGCACCTGGCGGGTCAGGCCCTGCGGCGTTCGGAGTGTTCGCTGGCGCTGGTCGGCGGCGTGACCGTGATGGCGAGCCCGGGCCCGTTCATCGACTTCAGCAGGCAGCAGGGGCTGGCCTCGGACGGGCGGTGCAAGGCGTTCGCCGACGCCGCCGACGGCACGGGCTGGGCCGAGGGCGCGGGCATGCTGCTCGTCGAACGGCTGTCGGACGCCCAGCGCAACGGGCATCCGATCCTGGCCGTGGTGCGCGGCACCGCGGTGAACCAGGACGGCCGTTCCAACGGTCTCACCGCGCCGAACGGGCCGTCGCAGCAGCGCGTTGTCCGAGATGCCCTCATCGACGCGGGGTTACGCCCGGACCAGGTCGACGCGGTCGAAGCGCACGGGACGGGCACCCGGCTCGGTGATCCCATCGAAGCGCAGGCGCTGCTGGCCACCTACGGGCAGGACCGGGATCGGCCGCTGTGGCTCGGCTCGGTGAAATCCAATATCGGCCACACGCAGGCGGCCGCGGGTGTGGCGGGGATGATCAAGATGATCATGGCGATGCGGCACGGGGTGCTGCCCCGCACCCTGCACATCGACGCACCGAGCACCGAGGTCGACTGGGACTCGGGCGCGATCTCGCTGCTGACCGAACCGGTCGCCTGGGCCGAGCGGGAGGGGACGCGCCGCGCGGCGGTCTCGTCGTTCGGTTTCAGCGGGACGAACGCGCACGTGATCCTCGAACAGGCACCGGAATCCGAGATCGCTACGGGCCGGGGCGACGAACCCGCGATGGTGCCGTGGGTGCTGTCGGCCCGCGACGAGGTCGCGCTGCGCGCCCAGGCCGCGCGACTCGCGGACCACGTCGGAGCCGACGCCTCCCCGCTCGACATCGGCTACTCGCTGGCGACCACCCGGGCCGCGTTCGAGGCGCGTGCCGTCGTGCTGGCGGGCGACATCGATGAGCGGCGGCTGGCCTTGGCCGCGCTGGCCGGTGGATCCCCGCACCCGGCGGTCGTCACCGGTGCGGCCGCCGACGGCGGCGTTGCCATGGTGTTCGCCGGGCAGGGGACCCAGCGGCTCGGCATGGGGCGCGAGCTCTACGACACCTATCCTGTCTACGCCGAGGCGTTCGACGTCGTCTGTGCGGAGCTGGATTCTTTACTCCCCCAACCGCTTCGGGATGTGGCGTTCGGCGCCGACGCCGAACTTCTCGACCGGACCCAATTCGCTCAACCGGCGCTGTTCGCGCTGCAGGTGGCGCTTTACCGGCTCTGGGAATCCTGGGGTATCACGCCCAGCGTCGTCACCGGGCACTCCATCGGTGAGATCACCGCCGCGCATATCGCGGGAGTTCTCACCCTGCGCGATGCGGCGACCCTGATAGCTCACCGTGGCAGGCTTATGCAGTCGCTGCCCGAGGGTGGCGCGATGGTCGCCTGCAATATCACCGAAGACGAAATACGCACTCTTTTGCGGGGATACGAAGACAGGGTCGGTGTCGCCGCGATCAACGGTCCCGAAGCCGTTGTGCTGTCCGGAGACCACACCGCACTCACCGAAATCGCCGCCGGACTCGACGGACATCGGGTCACCTGGCTCAAGGTTTCCCACGCCTTTCACTCACCGCTGATGGACCCCATCCTCGATCAATTCCATCGGGTTCTCGAAGGCCTCTCGTTCGCTGCTCCGGCGATCCCGATCGTCTCCACCGTCACCGGAGAACCGGTCGACCACACCACCCTCACCGACACCGGCCACTGGATCCGCCACGCCCGCAACACCGTTCGCTTCAGCGACGCACTCACCCACATCACCGACCTGACCCAACTCGAAATCGGACCGAACGCGGCACTGACCGCCCATCTCGCCGATACGGCAATCCCCTCACTCCGCCACGACAGACCCGAAATCGACGCCATCACCACCGCCCTCGCGCGGCTAACGGTAAACGGCGTAAATCCGAACTGGCACAGCTACTTCGCTCACACTGGTGCCCGGCATACTCCGCTGCCGACCTTCCCGTTCCAGCACAAGCGCTATTGGCTCGAATCCCCCGAGCCCACCGGCGCGTCGGGCCATCCGTTCCTGGACACCGTGATCGGGCTCGCAGACGGCGACCGGATGCTCCTCACAGGCACGCTGTCCCTGGCCGCGCAGCCGTGGCTCGCCGAACACACCGTGCACGGCGAGATCCTGCTGCCCGGCACCGCATTCGTCGAACTCGCGCTGCAGGCCGCCCAGCACGCACACCATCCCGTCCTCGCCGAGCTCACCCTCGGTGCGCCGCTGGTCCTGCCCGCCGACACCGCCGTTCACCTCCAGGTCCTGGTGGGCGAGCCGGACGGCGGCGGGCGAGCCGTGACCATCTTCTCCCGCGCCGACGACGCGGCCCCCGACGAGCCGTGGACTCGGCATGCCGAAGGTCGGCTTGCCGCAACGCATTCGGGTTCCGTCGACGAAGACCTCACCGTGTGGCCGCCGGACGACGCCACACCGCTGGACACCGCGGCCCGCTACGCCGAGGAGTCCGCGCTGCGCTATGGGCCCACATTCCAAGGGCTGCAACGTGCTTGGATCCGCGACGGCGTCGTTTTCGCCGAGGTCGAACTCGATGACGCCACGCAGGCGGCCGGGCTCGCCGTGCACCCGGCGCTGCTGGATTCCGCGCTGCACCCGCTCGGGCTCGGCCCATTCCTCGGCACCGCGGACGCGTCCTCGGTGCCGTTCGCATGGAGCGGCGTTGTCGCGCACAGGGTCGGGGCCCGGCGGCTGCGGGTGCGGATCTCCCGCACAGCCGGAGACGCGGTAGCGCTGCTGATCGCCGACCCCTCGGGACGGCCCGTGCTGGAGGTCGCCCGGCTCACGCTGCGTCCGCTGCCGCACGCACCGGGATCCGGGCGGGTCGCTCGTTCGCTGTTCCGGACTTCCTGGGTGCGACTCGCGCAGCAGCGGCCGGACACGGCGCCGGATTTGGTCTTCCTGCCGCTCCGCCCATCTGCTGATGCCGAAATAGCTGCGGCACAGGCACTCTCGGCACTAAAGAGCTGGTTGTCCGACGAGCGTTCCGCGACTGCCCGGCTCGCCGTCGTCACCACGGGTTCGCGGCTGCTCGACGAAGACAGTGCGCCCGATATCGCGGTGGCGCTGGCGAACGCGGCGGTGTGGGGGCTGACGAGGTCGGCACAGTCCGAGCACCCGGACCGATTCGTGCTGGTCGACGTCGACGATCTCGACTCGTCGTGGCGCGCCGCGGCCACCGCCGCCGTGGCGGCGGACGAGACGCAGCTCGCCATCCGAGGCGGCGAGGTGCACGTCCCGCGGTTGGTCCGGGCGACACCGGACACGACCGCGGGCCCCGACTGGGCGGCGAGCACGGTGCTGATCACCGGGGCGACCGGCGCGCTCGGCGGTCTCGTCGCCCGGCACCTCGTGCACACGCACGGCGCGCGCGACCTGATGCTGACCGCGCGCCGTCCGATCCCGGCGGAACTCCTGGATGATCTGACGGATGCGGGGGCGCGGGTGACCTCGGTCGTCTGCGATCTCACCGACGCCGAGCAACTCGCCACCACACTGGACGCAATACCCACCGACCGGCCACTCGCCATCATCCACTGCGCAGGCACCATCGACGACGCCGTCCTCACCAACCAAACACCCGAACACCTACACCACGTGTTCACACCAAAAGCCACCGCAGCCTGGCACCTACACCACCTCACCCACAACCACAACATCACCACATTCATCCTCTTCTCCTCCGCCGCAGCAACACTCGGCTCACCCGGCCAAGCCAACTACGCCGCCGCCAACGCCTACCTCGACGCCCTCGCCCACCACCGCACCACCACCGGACACCCCACCACCAGCATCGCCTGGGGACCATGGACCACCGGCATGACAGCGAAAACCGGCGTGCGGCGGGGTGTGCGGCCGCTGGGTGATGAGGAGGGTGTGCGGCTGTTCGACGCCGCGGCGGGCGAGGCTCGTGTCGTCGTCGCGATGCACCTGGACGCCCACGCGGTCGCGGCCGACGCGGGGTCGGTGCCCACGCTGCTGCGCGCGCTCGTGCCGAGGCTGCCGCGCCGTACCGGGGCGCGGGGCACGGAGTCCTTGCGGGCGCGGCTGCGTCCGATGGCGGCGGCGGATCGGGACGCCGCGCTGCTCGCGCTCGTCCGCGGTGAGGTCGCGGCCGTGCTCGGGCACGCCGATCCGCAGGCCGTGGCGGCGGGGCGGGCCTTCAGCGATCTCGGTTTCGACTCGCTCACCTCGGTCGAGTTCCGCAATCGGTTGAACGCGCTGACCGAGCTGCGTCTTCCGGCGACCCTGGTCTTCGACCACCCGAACGCGGCCGCCCTGGTCGAGCACCTGCGGACCGAGCTGTTCGGCGCGGCCGAGGCCGAGGCGGCGCCGGTGGTCGGCACCGCGAGCGGTCACGATCCGATCGTCATCGTCGGCATCGGGGCCCGCTATCCCGGCGGCATCGACACGCCGGATCAGATGTGGCGGCTGCTGATCTCCGGCGAGGACGCGGTCACGGCCTTTCCCACCGACCGCGGGTGGGACGTGGCGCGGATCTACGATCCGGATGCGCCGGGTGCCTCAGCAACCCGCGAGGGCGGATTCCTCTACAACGCAGCCGAGTTCGATCCCGCACTATTCGGCATCTCACCCCGCGAAGCACTAGCAATGGACCCACAACAACGACT
>NZ_JBEXLC010000227.1:0-9907 GCF_040609795.1 Nocardia sp. NPDC004604 | reverse complement strand
TGAATTCTTTATGGTGCGTGTGGCTGGTTTAAAAGACCAAGTAAAAATGGGATTCAGACGTATCTGCTTCAATACTAGCTCCCATATTTTTGAGCTCTTCTATGCGGGAGCAACAGCGCCCACGAGCCACGTCCAGCGTGCGCGCGAGCGGCCTGGTCAGCCTCGGTGGCGTGGGTCCCCGCGTTCTGCTAGTAGCCGCGGTGGACGCACAGCAGCTGGTCTTGGGTGCCGTTCTTGTCGCGGTAGGCGATGAGTGCTGGGCCCTGGGCGCTGGAGTGAGCACCGAAGCGAGTGTCGTTGCTCCAGTTGCTGCCGTTGAATCGGGTCCACCATAGTTGCTTGTCGTTGGTGGCGCCGCGGTGCGCACAGTACAGGTGGTTGTCGTAGACGGCCAGGGCTGGGCCTTCGGTGCTCTTGTGGGCGGGCAGCTTGCTGTCGCCGTGCCACCTGCCGCCGCTGAAGCTGTTCAGGTACAGATCCGACGAGTCGTAGGCCTTGTACATGGCGTACAGGGTGTTCTTGTAGACCGCGAGGGCGGGGTTGGCGTTGGTCTTGCCGGGTATGGTCCCTTCGCTGCCCCAGCTGTTGCCGGTAAGGGTTCGCCAGTACAGCTGGTTGTTGTTGTAGCCCTTGTAGGCGCAGAACAGTTTGCCGTCGTAGACGGCCAGGCCCGGACCGTGACTGGTCCTGCCGCCGATCTGGACATCATCGCTCCACCTGGTGCCGTCGAAGGTGGTCCACCACAGTTCGGTTTGGCTGCCACCACCCCGGTGCACGCAATGCAGCTTTCCGTTGTAGGCGGCGAGGGCGGGGCCGGCCCCGCTGGTATGGGCGCGGAACTCTGTGTCGTCCGACCAGCCGGTATCGGGGTCGTAGGCGGTCCACCAGAGCTTTTCGTTGTTGTCGCCGCGGTGCACGCAGTACAACTTTCCGTTCAACGCGGCCAGGGCGGGGTTGGACTTGGATTTGTGGGCGGCGAACTTCTCGTCCTGGTTCCAACCTTGCGCGGTCTCGTAGACCGTCCACCACAAACTGGTGTCGTCCTTGGGTGCCAGGGAGATCGGTATGAGCATGCCCGGTGCGATCCATGGGGAGACCAGCCGACATCCGTAGGTTTCGCCCACTGCTTTGATCCAGTTGGCCTTGAGCTTGCAGGATGCGTCGATCAGTGGCGCGAACGGTTTCAGCTTCGGGAACTGCTGCAAGGCCGTGCCGATGTACTGGGTGAGATGGGCAGCCGCAAGGGCCCCTTCCTTGTTGAGGACCATCTCGAACCCCCACCACTTCGTGTTGAAGTGGACTTCGATCCCCTTGGCGGCCATCTCACGCTGTGCGTCTCGGATCTGTTCCTGGCTCGCCCGCGGCAGCTCGGCGATCTGCTCATCCTCCAGACGCCGCGCCTTCGCGAGCCGCTCGGCCGCGATTTGCTGCGCCTCCGTCTCGCTCACCGTGTACCCCGGCTCCACCTCCTCTCGTGGAACGCCCTGCTCGATCAACTCCGCGGTACCAGCGTCGCCCTTGCCGTCAGTCTGCTGGGTAGCCTCTGCGGTCGGATGTGTTTTGGACATGGCTCGATTCCGTTCTGTCGGTGGTCGACCAGTGGAACTTTGCGCGAAGAACGGCACCTGGTGTCACCGGTGCCCTGCCCCCTAAACAAGAGGATATTCGCTTCGAGGCCGTCGATGCTTCGGCTTTGTTCGAAAAGTCCGCATGATCTGGTTTAGAGGAGCCAACCGAACTGCAGGGGAGGTTCAGGTCCTACCTGAACTGACGCAAGCTGCGAGACGTGCGAGTCGGGTCCCGAGTGATGCCGGTTGGTGAGTGCCGTTGGCGGCTATCGGCGCCGGCGTCATGCCCGAGATCGCTGCTGCCTTGCTCGCGGGATTCGAGGTCGCCGGCGGGTTGATGGCCGAAGCCGAGTCGGTGGGCGACCCGATTGCGGTGTTGCCGGTGTTGTTTCACCTTCTGTGGCACCGCAGGTTGCACGCGGATGTGTCGATACCGCTGTCGCCGGACACGGAGGTCGTCTCGGAGAGGCCGGTGCTGCGATGGGGACGCGTTCGGTGTTGCGGGTGGGCGATCGGGTCGTCTTCGACGGTGACGAGCATTCGGTGGTGGGGCTGTCGGGCGGCCCGGTGCGGTTGCGAGCGGACTCGGGTGTCGAGCAGGTGGTGCTGGCCGCATACGTGATGGCCGCCGTGGACTTCGCGGTGCTCGATGCTGCGCCGCAGCCGGCGGTGGAGCCGTTCGGGCTGCGGATGTGGTTGCTGCGGCGCAGCGGTGGCGTGAGCATGTCGTCGAGGTCGGGACCGGCTTGCCACCAAATCCAGCGCCGGACGCGCGGCCGCAGGATGGGTACAACCCGGCGGTGACGTCGCTGGCGGAGCGGCAGCGGGCCAAGGCCGTGGGGTTGGGCTACGCACGATCGAAGCGCATCTCCTTCGTGCCGGTGACGACGACCTGGTCGACGTGACCGGCGACGTGACCCTTACGCTTCGGATTGCTTACTTGACTGTGCTTTCGCGCACGACCTCTGTCCGTCTCTGCCGTATGGCAAGTTGAAGCTGGCCGACGATGTCCGAGTACCGCACACGGATCGAGCGTGGCGAGTTTCGAGTTCAGTGGGGACGTTGGGATTCGGCTCGTAGCGGGCGTTCCGATAGGTGTGGGATGGCTGCTGTTGGGATCTCTTCCGCCCGCCGCCCACGAACTGCCTTTGGTGAACACGCGGAGTGCGTGTGACGTGTCGAAAATGGTGTGTTGCAATCGGATCCGAGAACCGGCCGGTTGCCGTCGCCGGACCGGGTTGTTCTGCGTGACCATCTGGTCGTGTTTGAATTCGGTTATGGATCTTGTTCGAGGCGACCGGTTTCGGTCGGCGCCCATGGTCCTGGTAGCACTGTCGGTGGTTGCTGCGTGTAGCGCACCCGGATCCGATCCACCGTCGACATCGACCGCAGCGATACCCACATCAACAGTGACGTACTCGTGTGACGCCAACGCCGTTACGGGCCGGGTCTTTACAACCGACCGTGCACCCGAGCAGCCGTTCAGCGTGATGGTTCCCGAGCTTCCGGGATGGAAGCGCACCGAGGTCCCGGGAGTCGACACCCGGGGGCTGACCATTCAGCGCAGAGACCAGCTTCTGGAGGAGTTCCATAGTCCGACCGCCACGATCACCGTCAACCCGCTCGGTCCCACACCGACGGTGGAGGAGGCCGTGGAAGCGATGCGCCGGATGGTGCAGGCGACACCGGGTTGGCGGACACGGGACGATAAAAAGATCACGGTGTGTGGCCAGGACGGCGGAAAAGTCACCGGTGCCTTCGCGCTCGCCCAGGTCGAATGGTGGCAGGACTACCGCCTCGTCGTCTGCGCATGCAACGGCGCAATCCACCCGGTCTTATTGGTCGGCCGGACAACGGTGGCGGACTTGGACAGACTCGGTGCCGACCTGACCACCATCCTCAACGGCGTCCAGATCGTGGCGTGACATCCGGGGCCCGCGTGAACTCGCAGGAACGGAGTGAGGGCCCGGTCAGGTCCACAATCTGGCGGTGCCGACCGCACCATCGGCGGCGTTGAAGTCGATCTGCAGTTGGTCGGGTGTTGCCGTGTAGGGCACCAGCACGTCTACGGCGGGCCCGTCCCGATGTTCGAGGACAGCCTTGATGGCGCTGCCGGTGAACGGTGCTGACACAGTGACATCGAACACAGTCGCGCGGGCGCGCAGGGTGGTTCGGTCGGCCCCGATTTCCATTGCGCTGGTGGCGGTTTGCTCGCCACCGTTCCCACGTTGCTGGGTGTACCTACGCATGCTTTTCCGTCCCGCGCTGTCGATGACCAGCATGAACGGCGCGAAGGATTCGGATTCTGCGAGGATATGGGCTGCGGCGTCGACCCCGTCGCGCAGGAGAGTGTCATAGTCGTCCTGCACGTGCGGCGGGGCTTGGGTTCGCCAGTCCATGCGGATACACCTTGCTCGAGCGAACTACGGATCGATAAACTTTCCCCGTTGTACGGGGGTGGCCATGAGTTTACAAGTCGATCCAGCGGTTCTCCGTCAGGGCGCATCCGAATTGCGGGTTCAGCGAGGTCTTCTCGATGATGTCTTGGCCGGCATCCGTTTCGAGTACTCCCGCCTACAAGAGGTGTGGTCGGGTCGGTCGGCAGATTACGTGACCGCACTATGGGATGGCTTGGTCCCGCGGATCGGTACCCATATCAACGAGCTGAATCGACAGGCCACAAGCTTGACCACCGCCGCCGATGCCCTTGTCGCCCAGGACGAGCGGTTCTCGAACCAGGTCACGGCGAAGACGTCGAGTCTGGACCTTCCTTGACTGCTCGTCGCTATGACCTGGATGCCATGCAGACCTTCATCGATTTGGTCGACCAGGCGATCGCCGCCGTCGGCGATCACGGTGCGAAGACCAAGAACATCGCCGACGGCGTCCTGGCCCAGTTCAGTGGCGCAGCCGCCCAAGCATTCTCCGACAGCCATCGCGAATGGCTCTCCAGCACAACGACACTCGTCGACGAACTGCGCGCGGTGCGGGACAAGATCGCGCTCGCACACAGCAACTACCTTCAGGCCGAACAGGCCAATCGGGAAATGCGCTCGTGAGCTACAGGGCCCTCGATGACGACGGTTGACGCCGACACCTACTATCGCGTCGGCGAGGCGTTGACCAAGGTGAGTACTGTCCTGGAAGGCCACCTTCGCGCGCTCGACAAAGGTCTGGACGTCTCGAGGTCGGCGGGGCTGTATCCATATGGCGGCCCGAGTTGGGGGCGTAGTTTCGACCAGTCGGCGTCGGATCTGTTCGAGGCCGGGTCTACCGCCGCGATGGCATGCAACGCTCTCGGCATCCAGATCCATACGGCGGGACAGAACCTCGCGCGGACCGAGAACGCCTCGCACCCGGGTACGCCCGATCCAGTCCCGGATACGCCCAAGGGCACCACTTTGACCATGAACCTGCACCCGACGCAGCTGTCGGTCGGCGGAACCGAGGGAAATCCGGACCATTGGGAGCTGGTCGAGTCTCAGGTCACCAGGAAATGGGCCGACTGTGATGACACCCGGATCGGAGCTGCGGGAACGCTTTTGTCTTGGTACGGCACCAGAACAGCGGATTTCGCTACCCAGTTGTACCTCGGTGTGAAAGCGCTCTTTCCCGAGGACGCGCAGCGCGAGGACCCGATTCTGACCGAGTACGTCCAGGACACCGCTGCGGTGAGCCGAGCAATCCAGGCTCACTCGGATGCTGCTAGTTACTTGGGCATTGCGTGCACCCAAGTCGCCGCGACCGCCAAATCGGCCAAGGATGATTGCCGCACCTCGCTCGGATTGCTGGCCGTTATCCTCGCCTCCTACGAAGCAGACAAACTCGCCGCCGAGAGGCTGCCGGCCAGCGATGGAGCGCAAGCAGCGATCGATGCCTTGATCACGTCGAACAAGACCGAGTACGCCAAGGCCATCTCCGATCGGCTCGGGGATATCGAGACCAAGGTTGCCGACGCCGTGCGGTCGAACACCGGAATCTATTCGATGGCGACCACTGAGACCGCCGACCTGAAGGCGATCTTGGGCCGAACTCCGCGTAGCACCAAATACATCGGCAACCGTGACATACGTCAAAATGACGCGGCGGGAGACGAAGGAGAGCGGCGCGCGGGCATCGACCCGACGGTGAAAAAACGGCAGATCACGATCATCGACCGCGACGGCACCGAGCACACGTCATTCCCGGACCGCGTCGATGACACGAATCGCCAGGTCACCGAGGTCAAGAACACCAATGAGATCGCGGGCGCAAAGCAGCAGATCCTTATTCAGGAGCAGTGGGCCAGAGACAACGGCTACACCATGACACTGATCGTCGATCACCGGACGCAGATCAACGATCCTGATATCCAGGGCATGATCGATACCGGACAGATCGAACTGATTCGTATGGAACTGGACAACGGACCACCCTCATGACCATCAAGTACGCCCGCATGCCGTACGGAAGCGAGAACGGCGGCACCGAGTGGATGAACGACCTTCCTGTCCGCTACAAGGACGGGGAGCGAGGATTCGACCGACGGATCATGCAGGATCTCGCCGCCGTCGGTGTTCCCTGCTACACGCTGGATGATTTGTCCAACGGGCCCCGAACGATCCCGCAGGGCATCCCGATCTTCATCGACTGGCTGGCCGATCTCGAGACTCGGATCCCGGGGCCGGAAACCGAGCACCGCTCCTCGATTCGGTCCGGGCTCATCCGCAATCTGATCGACCCTGCCGCCCGCGGCAACCAGGAGGCCATCGACCTGCTGATCGCTCAGGTCCGTCGCAGGCCACCGATCCCGGAGCGCATGCAGACCTGGGCCTGTGACGCCTTGCGCCTGATCGCGGGGCCGAAAAACTTCACGCAGATTGCCGAACTGCTTCAGGAGTTGCCGGAGGGGACCGCCATGATCCCGCTGGTCGAGTACCTCGGCAAGGTCAAGACACCTGAATCCCGCGATATTGCGGTGAAATACCTCGACGGGCCCGCGCGTGGAAAAGCGATCAAGGCGTTGGTCCAGATGAAAGCCACTGATGTGCGGCATCTGGTCGAACCGCTCGTCCATGACCGAGCTCCTGCTGTGCGCAAACAGGCCCAGCGCGCCCTGGAGAAGCTGTCATCGTGACCGGCTAGCGCCGCGCGTCAACGCGTAGGAACCGACTTGCAGAACGAGGCCTGTCCAGTGGCGATTACCTCATGCCATACCGAACATCGTTGCCCAGATATTGCTTTAGACGCCGCATGCCAGTCGGAACATATTCTGCGCCTGTGGGTTTGGTCATTGCCGGTTTCCGGTCTTGTGCACGCGCCAGGTCCGGTAGCAGCGTGCGGTGGTTGCGCCGGCGGTAACGAGGGCGGAGGTGGTGTCGTTGCTCAGGACCACGAGCACGATGCCCGTTATCAGGATCAGTGCCAGCGCTGCCAGGTCGAAGGCGGCGCTCCGATTGTGAGGTTGCGCCGGAATCCGGCCGCATGGGCGGGGACCGTTCCACGTGGCCGCCCAGCGGATCCAGTACGACTCGGTGAGTGCGTCGGCACCACGTGGGCAGGTACCGCAGCCGCGACGGTTCGTTCGGTCGAAATCGCCCGATCGCCAGGAGTCGTCGGTGAACCGGGCCGGCTGGTTCGTATCCGGCTCGGGCCGGCGGTGACGTTGTGCACGCTGCCGTGGCTGGGGTTCGTGCCGGACGAGGTGACTCGGCGCCGCCACGGTCGCGGGGGAACGCGAAAACGGCGGGCCGAACGGCCCGCCGTGCTGTGCTCGGCGCTGATTGCGGCTCAGTTGCCGGGGTTGGCGTCGCGGTCGTGGCTGGTGGGGTGGCCGTCCTTGTCGTACCACTGGCCGTTCGCGTCGCGGGTCCAGCCTTCGAATTCGGTGCCGATCAGGCTGTCGACCCCCCAGCGTTCCCCCAGGCCGAGTGAGGGGGACCGCGCAGGTTCGGGCGGGGCATTGCGGCGTTTCTCGTTGAATGCAGCGAGTATCTCGCGACTGCGCGCCCGTTCTTCATCAGAAGGGATCAAACCTCGCGCTTCCGATTCCTCGCGACTGTAAAAGGTGAAGCGGCCGACTTTTTCCGAGTCCGGCTCCGGCATGGGTGTATCTCCTATGGTTCGGTCAGCGTGATAATGGTGCGACCCGTTTCCGGATCGATCACTTTGCTCTTGCAGAAGAATTCGGTTCCCGTTTTGAACATGACTTCGCTGGACTGACCGTCCGAGGTACCAGGAAGCCCCCGGAGAGCGGTTCTCCGGGGGCTTCCTGGCGTCTCTCTCGGGGGGGTGGGCAAAGCCGGTCAGGCCTGGCCAGGGGGCGTGGGCGGGCCGTCGCCGGGCGCGATGCTGCGGATGGCGCGCGCTGTGGTGGCTGGCCTCGGCGGCATCGGCGAGCGCGGCGGCCACAGTCGTGGTGAACTCTGCGAGTTCGGCGGCCAGCCTTGCGGCCTCCCGATCCAGGGCTGCGGTGTGGGCGGTCACGGCGGCCGCTTCAGCGTTGGCCCCTGCTGTACCTGGTTCGATCCTCTCCGCGCGTCACTTCTTGTCGTCTTCGGGGGTCCATCCCTCGTACTCGGTGCCCGACAAGTCATCGTGGAACCGCTCGGACAGTTCGACACGTTCGGACTCGGGAACCGCGGCCATGCGTGCACGGTGCGCGGCTGCGCGTGCCAGGTATTCGGCCGTCTCCTCTTCGGTGAACGGCGGTACACCCGACTCCTCGGGGGTCTGGAAGAGCTTGCCCGCAATTTTCTTGGCCATGTTCCTATTCTCCTGCTTCCTACAGTTCCACCAGTGTAATCACGTTCCGCATGGTTTTCGGGTCGACGGTGTTTTCCAAGCATCGGAATTTTGTACCTGACTTGAACAAGATTTCACCCTCGTTCTGCCCCGACCATGGCCCGTAATTCGACATGTTCTCGATCGGTTTGCCGGTCTTGGAAATGATGGTGAATTCGGTGTTTCCGTCGAATTTGTTGTTTTCGCCGAAACGGGACGTTGACGTGAACGCATCCTCCGTTATGTCTTCACCCTTTTTGTAGCTATTGATCACGTCGGCGGGAAGTTGAACCTTGCGGTTGACCTCGCCTTCATAGTTGGGCAGCTTATCAAGGGCCGCGTTCAATTCGCGCACTCTGGCGGCCTGCTCTTCGGTGAGGTTGCCGCTCCGTAGTGCCTCGTTCAGATCCTTATATCCGGAGCCGGTGTAGCGGCTGATCGCGGCGTATTCCTCATCGGTGAGCCCGAGTTCTTTCGCGGTGGGCGCTTTGAACTCCTTAGGCGTCGCTTTCGGCTCTACCTTCGGCGTCGCCTTGGCCTTCAGATCCTTGATGCGTTTCAGTTCTTTGGCATGTTTGGCGAGGGTTTGTTCGGATTTAACCCCTTTTGCGATGGCTCGGTTGGCCTTGAATGCATCGATGAGCGCGCGAATGGGGCGCGCGAATCGGGCGGCGATGGCAACGACCCTTGCGGAAGCCACGGCGGCGCCGATGCCGAAGGTGACCACGCTTGCCGCGATGGCGATTGCGACGGTGATGAGGAGCTCTTTGAGTAGCTCTTCGCCCAGGTCCTCGAGGACCTTTTTCATGTTTTCGCGCAGCTCGACCAGGCCGTCGTGGTGGTCTTTCGCGCTGGCGGACAGTTCATAGAATGCGGCGGTGGTGGTCAGGGCGGCGTCACGGAGGGCGCGCAGATCTTCATCGATATGTTCGTATTCGGGGCTGACGATCGCCTCGAATGACCAGGCGACCCGTTCCAATTCCCCTGCCATCGTTGCCACCGGTGCGGTGTCGGCGATCTTGGTCCAGGTGTCGGCGGCGCGCGCGAGTAGATCGACATTGCCGTCGGGGATGGTGATTCCGATGGCTTCGGCCAGTTGCACACCGCCATCGATCAGGCCCTGGCCGGGTCCGCCGGCGCTCGGCAGCGGTACCCGGCACAGGTATGCCACGGGGCCGGGGGTGGCTGGTTTATCCGGTGCCGGGGTGTCGGTGCCGATCGTCGCGTTGTAGTCGGCAACGGCGTGGTTGTAGCCCATTTCCAGCAGTAGGACGCCGTAGGCGTGGACCGCTTCGGCGAGGTCGTTGGACATGTCCAATAGTTCTTCGGCGCGTGTGTCGTAGGTCTTGGCCCATTTCTTGGCCTCGTCATACGACCCGGTCATGGCGTGACACTCGTTGAGGGTGGGCCAGAACGAATCAACGGAGGCGAACCAGTCGGCGGCCAGGGAGACGAGCTTGTTACCGGCGTCGTAATAGACGCTGGTGTCGACATCGAGAACGGTTGCGGTCACGCGCGCCCCAGAGCGCGCAGGTTCTCGGTTACCGCGTCGTTGTAGGCGAGAAAGGAAGAGCGTC
>NZ_JBEXLC010000226.1:0-9956 GCF_040609795.1 Nocardia sp. NPDC004604 | reverse complement strand
CGTGGGCGCTCGTGCTCGCCAATGCGACCGCCCGCGAAGACGTGGTCTTCGGCACGACGGTCTCCGGGCGTCCCGCACACATCTCCGGTATCGAGTCGATGGTCGGACTGTTCGTCAACACCGTGCCCGTCCGCGTCCGGCTCGACCACCGCGAAAGCCTCGCCCAACTGCTGCGGCGGATCCAAACCGAACAGGTTGCCCTGCTCGACCATCACCACCTCGGACTCGCCCAAATCCAACAGCTGGCCGGTCCCGGCGCGATGTTCGACACCGTAACCGTCTTCGAGTCCTACCCCGTCGACTCGGCCGGACTGTCCGAGGACACCGACATCGCCGGAATGCATGTCCTCGACGTCCAAGGACGAGACGCCGCGCACTATCCACTCGGCCTGATCGTCCACCACGACACTCATGTGAAGTTGACCTTCAAATACCTGCCCGAACTCTTCGGCCAACACCAGATCGACGCCCTTGCCGACCGGGTGCTGCGGGTGCTCGACACCATCGCCACGCATACCGACCTCCCCCTCACCCAACTGGAACTGCTCTCGCCGGTCGAGCGAGCCACGCTGGTGCCCGTCCGTGGTCGCCCCGGCGCCGAGAAGTCGGTGTTGTCGGAGGTGTTGTCGACCGCGGCCGCGACAACGCCGGACGCAGCAGCGCTGGTCTGTGCCGGGACGACGCTGTCCTACCGCGAGCTCGACGAAACCTCGAACCGGTGGGCGCGGGTACTGATCGCCGCTGGAGTAGGACCGGAATCGGTGGTGGCCGTGGCCCTACCGCGCTCCATCGACGCCATGATCGCCGTATGGTCGGTCGCCAAGACCGGCGCCGCGTTCGTGCAGGTCGATCTCATCCATCCGCACGACCGGATCACCGGCATTCTCACCGATTCCGGCGCCGCCCTAGGGCTGACCTACAGAACCTACCGAGACCAGCTACCGAGCGAGATCAGCTGGCTCGACCTCGACGATCCCACCTTCGCCGCGACGACGGAGGCGGCGCCGCCGAGCCCGATCGACGACCACGAGCGCACCACCACACTGCGGCCCGAGCATCCGGCCTACCTGATCTACACCTCAGGCTCCACCGGGACGCCCAAGGGAGTCGTGGTCACCCACGCCGGCATAGCGAACCTGGCCGCCGAAACGCGGGAACGGTTCGGTGTTACACCGATGAGCCGCATACTTGCTGCCGCTTCGCCGAGCTTCGACGTCTCGATCCTCGAATGGCTCACGGCCGCAGCGGCCGGTGCAACGCTGGTCCTCGCCGCGACACCGGTGGCCGCTGGCGCCGAACTGGCCGAGGTGATCGACGCCGAACGCGTCACCCATGCCGCGCTCACCCCGACTGTGCTCGGATCGCTGCCCACCGATGGGCTCGACACCCTCCGGACGCTGATCCTAGGCGGCGAGACCTGCCCGCCCGACCTCGCCGCTCAATGGGCACCGGGCCACAGGGTGATCAACACCTATGGCGCCACCGAGAACACGATCATGAGCTGCGCCGATGCTCCGCTGACCGCGCATGCGGACGGTCCGATGACTATTGGTGGTCCGGTGCGCGGCTTCACCGCCGTGGTACTCGACCGCAGACTGCGGCCAGTCCCACCCGGCGTCCCCGGCGAGCTGTACCTGTCCGGACCGGGCCTCGCCCGCGGTTACCACCGGCAACCCGCGACCACCGCGGCCCGATTCGTCCCCGACCCCTACGGGCCGCCCGGGACACGCATGTATCGCACCGGCGATCTCGTCGCCTGGACCGCCGACCGCGCGCTGCGGTTCATCGGCCGCAGCGACCTGCAGTTGACGATGCACGGACATCGAATCGAACCCGGCGAAATCGAAACGGCGCTGCGTAGCCAGCGCGATATAGCTAATGCAGCGGTCACCGTGCACACCAGACCCAACGGCGCCCGCCAGCTCGTCGGCTATGTCGTACCCGCCCCCGACGCCACACCAGATATCACCACATTGACCACTGAACTCGCGACCAGTCTGCCCACCCATATGATTCCTACCGCCATCATCACTCTCGACCGGATGCCGCGCACCGCAACCGGCAAACTCGACTACAAGGCGCTGCCGAGCCCCGACCTGCGTCACTCCCCGTACCGGCCGCCGTCGACCGAACTCGAGGCCACCGTCTGCGACGCCTTCGCCGAGACCCTCGACATCGAGCGAGTCGGCGTCGACGACGGCTTCTTCTCCATCGGCGGCAACTCGCTGGCCGCCGCCCGATTGGTGGCGCGGCTGGTGGAGTCGACCGGTGCGACCGTGCCGGTTCAGTGGATCTTCACCGATCCGACTCCGGCGACGCTCGCTGGCCGCATCGACGCCCGACTGCGCGGCCTCGACGAACCGGACACCGGCGACGTACTCGCCGTCGTGCTCCCGCTGCGCGCCGCCGGTGCCGAGGCGCCGCTGTTCTGCGTCCATCCGGCCGTCGGATTGGCTTGGGGTTTCAGCGGACTCGTGCAGCACATCGATCCCGACCGCCCGGTGTACGGGCTGCAATCCCCGGCATTCAGCGATGCCACCGCGGAATTCGAGACGCTCGACGAACTCGCCGCCCGCTACGTCCAAGAGATCCGCGCCATCCAGCCGCACGGCCCGTACCACCTGCTCGGCTACTCGCTCGGCGGCACCATCGCGCACGCGATCGCGGCCCGACTCCGCCGCGACGGCGAGTTGGTCGCCACCCTGGCCATGATGGACACCCGCGTCGTCACGGCCAGCACCGTCCGCGTTTCCACCCCGACGATCACGCAGATGCTTGCCGAGTTCGGCGGAATCGCGATGCCGACGGACGGCGCCGACGTCAACGCCGAGGCCGCGGCCGAGTTGCTGCACCAGCAAGGCGGACTCTTCACCGCTGTCACCCCTGAGCATCTGGCGACCTTGCGCGACGACTACACCCGGCTCGTCGACCTCACCCGGCATCATCGGCCGACGCGGTTCGACGGTGATCTGATTTATTTCCGCGCCGCCGACGACACGGACGGCGGCCCCGATCCGGCCCTCGCATGGAACGACCTCATCACCGGCCGGA
Source organism: Nocardia sp. NPDC004604 (assembly GCF_040609795.1). Taxonomy (NCBI): domain Bacteria; kingdom Bacillati; phylum Actinomycetota; class Actinomycetes; order Mycobacteriales; family Nocardiaceae; genus Nocardia; species Nocardia sp. NPDC004604. The sequence goes on along the minus strand of NZ_JBEXLC010000226.1, from coordinate 6,905 downwards.
TCACCGAACACCCCATTCCGGTCCGGCACGAACGGATGATCGAACCCGATTCGCTGCGCGCGATCGGATTCGTCCTCACCGAGCACTTCCGCTCTGCCCGCAACAAGCAACCGGGGCCCATCACATCCGGAAGGACAGGCCGATCATGACCACCTCCCAAATCGTCGGGACCCGCTCCGGCGTCGAGCCAGTCAACCTATTCGCTACCGATGAGGCGACCCGCAGCGCCCTGCATCCCTGCGCCGCCGAATTACAGCGGTGGACGGTCGAATATCTGTGCCGACCGCACCCGGACCTCGGCCGAACCGGCGCGGTCTGTCCTTACACCAATCGTGCCGTCCGGAACCAGTTCATCTGGGCTGCCTTCGAAAGTCGTTCCATCGATGCCGACCGCATAGCCGCAATCATCGACGATCTGTACGACTTGTTCCCCGCCCTGCCACCGCAGGGCGAACCCGATGCCAAATCGAAGGCGGTCCTCGCGGTCTTCCCCAACCTCACCGAATACTCCGACATCGACGATATTCAACAGGACCAGAAGTCTCGGTTCGTCGAAAAGGGTCTGATGCTCGGTCAGTTCTATCCGGGGTGCACCGCCCCGGGACTGCACAATCCGGACTTCCCCGCACTCGACGCACCACTGCCCATGCTCGCCGTCCGCTACATGGCCCCCACCGACTTCCCATTCCTCAATACCCGCCACGAATGGATGGACTCCTACCTCAAACTCTTCGCCCCCACGATCCCCAAGTTCATCGCGTCCACCATGGCCGACAGACTTGTACAGGAACCCGAGGCGTCGGACGGAGCTCCCTGAGGTTCACCGCGGCAACCAGGGCCGAACCGGAAACCTCGCTTCGAGTACGAGTATTGCGTGGATCTCGGGCTCGATATTCGTTGGTCAGGCGCGGCGGGCCAGCATCGCCAGCAGTAGTTCGGCACGTACGCGCGCGCTGTCGAGATCCACTCCGAGCAGAGTTTCGGCCGTGCTGATCCGCTTGCGCAGCGTATGTCGATGTACCCCGGTCGCGGCTGCGGCTGATTCCCACTGCCCGTTCGCTTCGAGGAACGCGCGCAGCGCGGTCATCAGGTCGGTGCCGCATACACGGTCGTGGTCGGCGAGTGGACCGAGCACGGTATCGCCGATCGATGCGAGCGCTTGTCGGGTCGCGTCGAACGATAATAGGGACCGTCCAGCGAGCGGGGCGAATTCCGCAGGCGCAGTGCCACGTTCGGCGGCGGACGCGGCGAGGCGGGCATTGGCCAGCGCGGTGATCAGATCGTGCACCGGATGTGGGTCGCTGATTCCGGAGCGGGTGAGTTTGCTTGTCGCGGTATCGATCTCGATCCGGTGCGCGACAGTTGTACCCGGGGTGCCCGGCAGTACCACCACGACTTCCCGGTTCAGGCTCTGCATGAACAGTGGTTGCCCGGCCCGAATTATCGCCGCCGTGATGGCGGCTCGGACCGCCTCGGCCGCGGCCTCGGTATCGCAGTCCACAACGAGCACGCGGATGCGTCCCTGTGCGTCGGCAGCTTCTGTCAATTGCGCCCACGCCGGGCCGAGGTCGGTGTCACTGCTCAGCAGCAGTCCGAGTGCGTGGCTGTTGAGCAGGTTTTGCGCGGCTTGCAGTCGTGCCGGTTTCTCGAAATCCAGGGCCAGTAGCGAGTTGGCGTGGCCGAGCAGGATCTGATCAGTGGGCCCGAGTGGTGCGTGGCCGACCACTGCGAGGGTGCCGTACGTGGTCGGGCCGACGCTGATGCGTTGGTGGGTGATCGTCGTCCCGGATGGAGCGGTCAGCACGCTGCTGGCCACGCCCGGCGGCTCGGTGGCTATGGCCGCGCGCACCGTGCGCAACAGTTCGTCGTCCGGCGTGCCCGGATGCGCCGCGACGACATCGCCCGATGGATCCAGCATCAATACGGTCGCGGTGAGCGAGGTGGCCAATTCGCGCACCACGGCCGGTGCGCCCGCCCGGACCAATGCGCGGGTCATCCGAGGTTGGGCGCGGGAGGCGCGCAGCAGGGCTATGTGCTGCAACTCCGCCAACCGCGCGGTTACCCGTTTGACGATTGCCGCGAACGGTGTCGGCAGTGGCACTTCGAATAGCGGAATGCCGATCTCGTCGGCGGCCGTGATCAGGTCGGGCGGGACTTCCTCATAGGTGAGGCCGGTGCCGAATCCGACTGCGGTGACACCGCATTCGTCGAGTCCGCGCAGATATGCCGCGCGCTGCTGCGGCTGGGGCGGCAGCCGTATCCCGGTGGTGAGCACGAGTTCGCGACCCGATAGCCAGGGGAATGGATGCTCGAGTTCGGTAGTGAGTACCAGATCGAGTTCGCGGTCCACGCCGGTCGCGCCGCCCACCAACAGCAGCGCGAGATCGGATTGGGATAGCACCCAGCTAACCGGAACAGACACTGCCAGAAGTGTACAGAATGTCGATTGCTCGCCGATTGCCTGTCCAACTCGGCGCAAACGCGGAATCGGTGAAACCGATTGATCTGGTCGAGAGCGCGCATCGACTCGACATCCTGCGCCAGGACGTGAAACCGAGTACGACGAGCCAGCATTGACCGACTTCGGCGGAAACCATCCTGCTGACCGCACATGCTCGCTGTTCGCGCAGTCGACGAAATGGCGCGTGACCGGACCAGGCTTGGCCGAAATGGCGATGGATCATGACAGCGGCTCCACCGAGACTCGATATAGACCTCCGACCCCCGATGGGAGCCCTCCGATGATCGAGATCGAGCACCGCCTGGCCCAGCGGCGCAATATTGTGACCGCTCTGCCCGGGCCGCGGTCGTCGGCGCTGGCCGATCGTCGCAAGGCCGCGGTGGCCGCGGGCGTCGGGTCGTCGGTGCCGGTCTACGCCGCCGACGCCGATGGTGGTGTCATTGTCGACGTCGACGGCAATTCGCTGATCGACCTGGGTTCCGGCATCGCTGTCACCGGTGTGGGCGCCTCGCATCCGAAGGTCGCCGCGGCCGTTGCCGACCAGGCGGGTCGGTTCACCCATACCTGTTTCATGGTCACGCCGTATGAGGGCTATGTCCGGGTGGCGGAGGAGTTGGCCGTGCTGACGCCCGGCGACCACGAGAAGCGCACCGTGCTGTTCAACTCCGGTGCGGAGGCGGTGGAGAACGCGATCAAGGTGGCGCGGTTGGCGACCGGGAAGAGCGCGGTGGTCGCCTTCGACCACGCCTATCACGGGCGCACCAACTTGACCATGGCGCTGACCGCGAAATCCATGCCCTACAAGGCAAACTTCGGGCCGTTCGCACCGGAGATCTACCGGATGCCGAGCTCCTACCCATACCGCGACGAGCCGGGGCTGACCGGGGCAGAGGCCGCGCGGCGGGCGATTTCGCGGATCGAGGCGCAACTGGGTGCCGATGCGGTGGCCGCGCTGATCATCGAGCCGATCCAGGGGGAGGGCGGGTTCATCGTGCCAACGCCGGGATTCCTTCCGGCGCTGGCGGATTGGGCTCGACGCAACAATGTCGTGTTCATCGCCGACGAAGTGCAGACCGGCTTCGCCCGCACCGGGGCGTGGTTCGCCAGCGAGCACGAGGGTGTGGTGCCCGACATCATCACCATGGCCAAGGGCATCGCGGGCGGTATGCCGCTGGCGGCCATCACCGGGCGGGCCGAACTGCTCGACGCGGTCCATCCCGGTGGGCTCGGCGGCACCTACGGCGGCAATCCGGTCGCCTGTGCCGCGGCGCTGGCCACCCTGGAGGTGATGCGCGAGCTGGACCTGCCTGCCAGGGCGCGGGAAATCGAGGCGATGGTGGTGCCCGGGCTGCGGGCGTTGGCCGAGCAGGTCGGCGTGATCGGTGAGGTGCGTGGTCGCGGCGCGATGCTGGCAATCGAGATCGTGCGGCCCGGGACGTCGGTGCCCGATCCGGTGCTCACGAAAGCTATTGCCGCCGAGGCGCTTTCCGCCGGAGTGGTGCTGTTGACCTGCGGCACCCACGGCAATGTCATCCGCCTGCTGCCGCCACTGGTGATCGGTGCGGATCTGCTTGCCGACGGCATTGATGTGCTGACCGAGATTTTGCGTCGCAAGACCGTTTCGAACTGATCGAGGAGAATCGACCATGCGTGATGTGGCCGCGCTCTTGGCTTCGCTGCCCACCGGGCTGTGGGTCGCGGGCGAACAAGTGCCTGCAACCGGGGGACGGACGTTCCCCGTGCACAATCCGGCGACGGGGGAGGTGCTCGTCGAGGTGGCCGATGCGTCGGCCGCCGACGGCGCCCTCGCGCTGGATGCCGCTGTTCGCGCGCAAAAGGATTGGGCCGCAACACCTTCGCGGGTGCGGGCGGAAATTCTGCGGCGCGCCTGGGAACTGGTGATCGAACGGCGCGACGACTTCGCGCTGCTGATGACCTTGGAGATGGGTAAGCCGCTCGCCGAGAGCTACGGCGAGGTCACCTACGGCGCGGAATTCCTGCGTTGGTTCGCCGAGGAAGCGGTCCGGGTCAACGGCCGCTACACGCACTCGCCGTCGGGCAACGGCCGCATCCTGGTCACCAAACAGCCGGTCGGCCCGACCCTGGCGATCACGCCGTGGAATTTCCCGCTGGCCATGGGTACGCGAAAGATCGCGCCCGCCTTCGCCGCTGGCTGCACCATGGTGGTCAAACCCGCCGCCGAAACCCCGCTGACCATGCTGCTGCTCGGCCAGGTCTGCACCGATGCCGGGCTACCTCCGGGTGTGCTGTCGATCCTGCCGACCTCGGCCGCAGCGCAGCTGACCGATCCGATGTTCGCCGACGAACGCCTGCGCAAGGTGACCTTCACCGGCTCCACCGGTGTCGGCAAACTCCTTCTCGCCCAAGCGGCTACGCGCGTTCTGCGTTCCTCCATGGAACTCGGTGGCAACGCTCCGTTCGTGGTGTTCGCCGACGCGGATCTCGATGCCGCGGTGGACGGAGCGATGGCAGCCAAGATGCGCAATACCGGCGAGGCGTGCACCGCCGCGAACCGCTTCCACGTCGACAACGCGGTACGCGAAGAGTTCACCGCCGCGTTGGCCGCCAGGATGCGCGCGTTGAAAGTCGGTCCAGGCCATCTCGACGGCACCGAGGTCGGACCACTCATCAGCGAAAAACAACGCGGCACAGTCATATCCCTGGTACAGGATGCAGTGGCCAAAGGCGCGGTCCTCACCACCGGCGGCGCGAGCCTGCCCGGCGAAGGCTACTTCTTCGAACCCACCGTGCTCGCCGACGTCCCCGCCGACGCGCGCATCCTGCGCGAGGAGGTATTCGGCCCGGTCGCCGCGATCACCGGCTTCGACGGCGAAGACGAGGGCATCGCACTTGCCAACAACACCGAGTTCGGCTTGGCCGCATACGTTTACACCACCAACCTCGACCGAGCCTTCCGCGTTGCCGAGGCACTGGAATCCGGCATGGTCGGCATCAACCGAGGCATCATCTCCGACGTCGCCGCCCCCTTCGGCGGTGTCAAGGAATCCGGCCTCGGCCGCGAGGCAGGAACCGAAGGCATCGACGAATACCTCGAAACCAAATACCTCGCCCTCCAATAACCGGCCCGCCATCTGTCGGGGACAATCGACTGACTGATCGGCGGTATGGACCGTACGAGCCACGCGATGGGCCCTCCCCAGCCGGGTTCTCAGGGTCAACTCCTTCGATGAGGGTGACTCCTCGGTGCCCTTCGGCGGGTGGAAGTTGTCCGGCTACGGACTCGACCGCAGCATCCACGCGCTCGACCATTGTTTCCGCATCGAAGGCGGCTGCGGAGCTCGAGGAATGCGGCCATGGTCGCGGCGGAGCGGTTGCCGTCCACCGAGGTGGGGCGGCCGATGGCGATGCCGGTCTGCACGTGCCCACTCGACGACGCCGTAGCTGACAGCTTCTCTCAGCGGTTCGGGTCGAACGGTTCGGTGCCGAGGACCAGCGAGAGTCCCGAGATGCCGGAATGCGCTCGGGCGTAGGCAAGTTCGTGGCTCAGGTCACCGATATTGTTGACGATCGGCAAACTGATGCCCACAGTCGACAGTGTGCCGAGGGCATAGCCGTTGCGGTCGAGGAAGGCGCTGCCGCTGTCGCCGGGTATCCCTGGTATGGGCGCGGTCACCGCGTGTGTCCAACCGGCGGTAGTAAGCCCGTCGGCATTGCTTTGGCCGGTCCGAGGCGACAGTTCGGCGATTCCGAACTGCAGGCTGGGGTTGCCGTAACCGTAAACGTGGTCACCGATGCCGGTTCCGGTGGTGTTGATGCCGACGGGACCACCCCAGTACGGCACGCTCGGGTTGACCTTGTCGACGTCCTCGGCGGCGATCTTCACCAACGCGAAATCGTTGTAGGCGCAGGTATTGTGGTCCTGCTCGCCGTCCCGCTGCATGGCCAGCCAGCTGCTGTAGACCAGTTGACCGGTGCCGACGACGTCACCCGGGAGCATGAGCAGGCCGCCGCGGTTGAAGGTTACCGCGGTGCCGAGCGGGAGACTGTCGGCGGTGCAGCCGTTGGGGTCTTGCAGGTCGCCGATACCCGTACCCGCGCAGTGCGCGGCCTGACCGAGGTATACGTTGCCGACATTGTCGACGAAGGTGTAGTTCGCAGTGCACGGCCGCGCGCCCTGGGTGTTGGCCTGCACGCCGGGCGTTATGGTGGCGGACGCAGCCGACGCCCATCGGTGCCCCGACTTGTCTGCGGCAAGGGTGAATTGATCGGCACTACCGGCCCACGGCTGTGACGACGCAGTGCCGCATTCGGCAATGAGATGTGCGCCGGTGGCTGCGACGACGGCGGTCACCGTGACCGCGAGCGCACGGTAGAGGGTGGATCGCTGCATGGGATATTTCCCTTTCGCTGTGAAGTTCGGCTGCTCTACTGCGGTGTGGCCTCGCGGTATGACGGCCATGCC
>NZ_JBEXLC010000225.1:0-9997 GCF_040609795.1 Nocardia sp. NPDC004604 | reverse complement strand
CGTCCGAGTCGTCGAAGCGCATGCGCCGCAGGCGCGAGTCTCGACGGCTCGGACGCGAGACAAAAGGGGGCCGCGAACACGCAGCGCCGCAGGCGCTGCAAATTAGACAGAGCCGAGCAGCACGGCTTCCATCAGGGCGCGCACGCGCGCGATCTGCTCGGGCCGGGAGTCGAATTTGGTCAACCGGCCGACGTCGATCACCTGACCGAGCGCGGCGTGCACGCGGAAACGCGCCTCGATCTGATCGCCGTCGAGCAGGTTGGCCCACTCCAGCACATTCTGGCGCTGGATGGCGCGCAGCTTGTGCTGTTCGGCCGGCGGCAGATTGCTGAATTCGGCGTAGTAGACCGGCATGATCTCCGGCATCGAGAAGGTGAGCCGGGCGTAGCGGTCGGCGATGCGCCGGACCGCGTCGGGGCGGCTGGTCGCCTCGGCCAGCGCCTCGGTGATCGCGATGGCCACCCGGTCACCGGTGCGATGGAAGGCGGCGGCGAGCAGATCGGCCTTGCTGGTGAAGTACCGGTAGACGCTGGAGGCATTGATGCCGACGGCCGCACCGATCTCCTCGATGCTGGCCTCGTGATACCCCTGGCGACCGAAGATCCGGATCGCCTCGGTGAGCAACTGTTCGCGTTTCGAGGTGATCGGCAGGCCGCGGGCGGCCGGTCCGGGATCGGGTTCGGTCGGCGCCGGCGGCAGCTCGGCGCGCAGGATCGACCAGCACATCTCGCGCAGCAGCGGCAGCAGCCGGGCGGTGGCCAGCGCGGTGCGATGCGAGGAGATGCCGGCGATGGCGCTGAGCACCCCAGCGGCCAGCATCGCCACATCGGCGGGCGGCGCGGTGGGGCGCAGCTGTCCGATCGGCTCGGCCAGCAGCGCGTTGAGCGCGTCGTAGACCTTCCTGATCCGGGCCCGGTCCTCGGCCTCCAGATAGCGCCGCTCCCAGCGGTACAGCCCGGCCTCGCGGCGGATGTCGATGGTGTGGTCACTGAGCGCCTTGATCAGCGCATCGAGCCTGGCCTCCGGCGCCAGGGTCGGATCGTCCGCGCCGCGCGCAACCTTCAGCAGGTGCAGTGCGCCTTCCTCGGCGGCCGCGACCAGCAACGCGTACTTGTTCGCGAAATGGCGATACAGCGCGGGCCCCGAGATACCGACCTCGGCGGCGATCTCGTCGACGCCGACCGGGTAGTACCCGCGCTCGCTGAACGCGCGCGCGGCGGCCCGGATGATCTGGACCTTGCGATCCTTCGGGCGACGCCGGACCGATGGGGCGGGTTCGGCGGCCGCCCGGGTCCCACCCGCATCGGCGCGCGCGGGATCGGGGTTGTTTCGAGCGACCCGAAAGCGATCGCCAGCGATGTCGACCTCGCTGCGATCCGCGACCATGAAACTCTCCGTTCTGCGACGGCGCCGCCGGTTGACAGCGCCCGACAAATCATCCTAAGTTAACCACAATTCGCAAAGTTAACCACCATTCATGGCCAGCCGCAGCGATTGCGGGTCGCTGGAAAAACCCAGCGCCCGCCGAATTCCAGACCAGGAGCAGCACATGAGCAACCCCGATTCCGCGACCACCACCGCGGGCTTCAGCGCCGTCCACGACGGCAAGGTGCTGCGGGTCACGATCACCAAGCCGAAGCGGAAGAACGCCATCGACTACGACACGATGGTCGCCCTCGGTGACACCTTCCTGGCCGCCGCCACGGACCGTTCGGTTCGGGTGATCGTACTGACCGGTGCGGGCGGCGATTTCTGCACGGGAGCCGATCTTGCCGCAACCGCGTCGGAAGCGCAGCGCGGCATATCGTCAGACATGGTGATGGACGCGGCCAACCGCCTCGTGAAAGCCATTGTGGACGCTCCGATTCCGGTCATCGCCCGGGTCAAGGGCGCAGCCGCCGGTGTCGGTGTCGGCCTCGCGCTCGCCGCCGATCTGGTCTATGCCGCCGAGGACTCCTACCTGCTGCTCGCCTTCGTCAATATCGGCCTGATGCCCGACGGCGGCGCGGCCACCATGGTCGCGGCGGCGGCCGGACGCGCGCTGGCCGCGGAGATGGCACTGCTCGGCGAGCGGCTGCCCGCCCCGGCGGCCAAGGCGGCCGGAATGTTCACCGCCGTGGCCCCCGAGGACGAACTCGACGCCTTGGTCGAGGCGGCGGCCGCCAAGATCGCCGCGGGCCCGCGCCGCGCGCTCGAACTCACCAAGAAGGCACTCAACGCCGCGACCCTGTCGGCACTGGACGCCTCGCTCGCCGCCGAAAAGTCCGGCCAGAGCGAACTGCTCCGGTCCCCCGACTTCGTCGAAGGCGCGACCGCCATGCTCACCAAGCGCAAGCCGGTCTTCGCGGACTGACCGCGCCGACCAGTTCGACGGGGCTCGGCAAGGCAGGCAAGTGATCCCGGGCACACCTGCGCCCGAACCAGCGACTATGTTGATCCGCTATGGCTTACCTGGTTACCGGAGCAACTGGGTTTATCGGTCGGTTTCTTGTCCCCGAGCTGCTGAAACGCGAGGGGGATATTCATGTGCTGGTACGGCCGGGCATCGATTCGGCGGACCGGTACACCTGCTGTGCCCAGGAGTGGATGGGTGAGGATCGGGTACGGCCGGTGCGCGGGGATCTCGGCGCGCCTCGGCTCGGCATCGATCCCGGCTGGCTCGCCGAGCACCGGGGCTCGATCGACCATATCTTCCATCTGGCGTCCAGTTATGACCTCACCGAGCGGGGCGGCGGCACCCGCAATGTCATCGATGTCGCCGAGGGGCTGAAGGCCGGACTGCTGCACCATATCTCGACGGTGGATGTGGCGGGCGGATTCGAGGGCCTGTTCACCGAGGACATGTTCGACGTGGGCCAGGTGCTGACCTCGCCGATGCAGCGGGCCGAATTCGAGGCCGAGCGGATCGTGCGCGAGTCCGGGATCGGCTGGCGCATCTATCGGCCCTCGATCGTGATCGGACATTCGCGCACCGGTGAGATCGACCGGATCGACGGGCCCTATTACTTCTTCCGGCTGCTGCGGATGGCCGCACAGCTGCCGAGGATCCTGCCGGTGCTGGTGCCGAAGCTGGGTGAGACCAATATGGTCCCGGTCGATTTCGTGGCCCGCGCACTGGATCACCTTGCACACCGACCCGACTCGAATACGTGCACCTATCATCTGGTCGATCCGCGGCGGCAGAGCGCCGCCGAGGCATTGAATCTGTTCGCCGATGAGGCCGGTGCGCCGCATCTGGTCGAGGTAATGCCCAAGCGCGCTCTCGAGATGCTGCTGCGCATCCCCGGAACCAACTGGTTGCTCCCCCGCGTCGGTGTGCCCCAGGATGTGTTGGAGCACAGCGAATTCAGCTGCTGGTTCGGCTGCCGCAACGCCACCACCGCGCTGGCCGGCACCGATATCAAGGTGCCGCCGCTGGCCGCCTACGCCCCGCTGATCTGGAAGTACTGGATAGAGAACTGGGTTGACTAGCCGACTGCGGCGTATTCCGCTCGGGCGGTATTGATTTCGTCGATGTGCTCGATGGCCCAGGCCCGCAGCACATCGACCGCGGCGCCGAGACTGTGGCCGAGCGGGGTGAGGGTGTATTCGACGGTGACCGGCACGGTCGGATAGACCGTGCGCGACACCATGCCGTCGCGTTCCAGACCGCGCAGGGTCTGGGTCAACATCTTCTGTGTGATGCCCTGCACCTGCCTGCGCAGCTCCGAGAAGCGCAGTGTGCCCGGTTTCAGGGCCAGCAGCACCAGTCCGGTCCAGCGTTCACCGAGCCGGTCGAAGATCGCACGGGACGGGCAGTTCAGGTTGAAGATGTCGTATGCCATGGGATCGTTGGTATCCACCAGGTACCTATACCACTAATTACTGCCTTCTTTCACCTGGAGACCAACCCTCCTAGGGTCGTTTTCATTGCAACGACCAGGAGGAATACAGATGAAAGCCCTTGCCGCGAACGGTAATCGGACCTTGGTGCGGTTCGCCGAGATCCCCGAACCCACGCCCACCGCCGACGCCGCGGTCATCCAGGTCGAGGCATTCTCGGTGAACCGCGGCGAAATCCTCGCCATGACCGGGGCCTACGGCACCCCGACCGAGCCGGGCACCGTTATGGGACAGGATGTGGTCGGCCGAGTGGTCGCGGCCGCCGCCGACGGCTCGGGGCCCGCCGTCGGAACCCGAGTGGTCGGCCATGCCGAGGGTGGCGGCTGGGCCGAGCGGGTGCCGGTGCCGACGTCCGCACTGGTCGAACTGCCCGACGCGGTGCCGACCACCACCGCGGCCGCGCTGCCGCTCGCGGGTTTGACCGCGCTACGCCTGCTCCGCCATGTCGAGGCCCCGGCGGATAAGAAGGCGCTGATCACCGGCGCATCCGGCGGGGTCGGCCACTATCTCGTCGAATTGGCAACGGCCGCAGGCATTGCGGTGACGGCGGTTGCGGCCTCCCCCGAGCGCGGCGCCCGACTGGCCGAACTCGGCGCGGCCGTTATCCATGATGTCGCCGATGCGGATGGCCCCTTCGAGGTGATCTTCGAATCGGTCGGCGGCGATGTGTTCGCGCACGCGCTTGCGCGGATCGCGCCCGGCGGCACGGTGCTGTGGTTCGGCCAGGCGAGTCTGCAACCGATCCGGCTCAGTTTCTTCGAATACCTCACGGTCAGCCCGTTCACGCTGAAGCACTTCCCACATTGGGTCGCCGATACCACCGATGCCGAAGACCTGCGCGTCCTGGTGGATCTGACGGCGCGGGGCCGCCTGCATCCGGAGATCGGTAGGGTCGCCGACTGGGCCGAAACGGCGAGCGTGCTCACCGATTTGAACAACCGCCGGATCCGCGGCAACGCGATCCTCACCATCGATGCCTGAAGGAGTGACCATGTCGAGCACCGAGCAGACCCGCGCCACGATCCTGGCCTATATCGAGGCGCTCGGATCCGGCGATGCCGAGCGCGCCGCCGCCTTTTTCACACCGGAGTCGACCTGGACCCTGTTCGGCGAGCTGCCGACCGCGCGGACCTGGACCGGACCGGAGGAGATCTTCGGGCAATTCGTCGCGCAGATGATCGAGCGGATGGATCTGTCCCAGCCGATCGGTCAGCAGGTGCGGACCGTACTGGCCGACGGCGCGCAGGCTGTCGCCGAATGGACCACCCACGCGACCACCAAGGCGGGCGAGCCGTATGTCAACAACGTGGCAATCGTCTTCCGGGTCGAGGACGGCAAAATCGCCGAAGCCCGTGAGTATTTCGATACCGGCTATGCCCAGCGCACCCTGTTCGCCTAGTTGCCCGCGACGGTCAGGTAGATCAGTGCGACATTGAGCAGGCTGATAATGAGGGCGACCAGCCAAGCCAAGCCGGTGGTGACCCGGTGGTTGACATCGTTGCCCATCAGGACCCGGTCGCTGGTGAATCGGACCAGCGGGATCAGCGCGAACGGAATGCCGAACGAGAGCACCACCTGCGAAATGATCAGCGCGCGTGTGGGATCGATGCCGACCGCCAGGATGATGATGGCCGGAACCAGCGTGACCAGACGGCGGGCCAGCAGCGGAATCTTGCGGCGCAGTAGGCCTTCCATGATCATCGCGCCCGCATACGCGCCGACCGAGGTCGATGCCAGGCCGGAGGCCAGCAGGCCGATTGCCAGCAGCAGCGCGGCAACGGGGCCGAGCGCATCGCCGACGGCGGCATGCGCACCCTCGAGGGTGTCGACATTCTCGCGGCCGCGCAGGGTGTTCGCGGCCATCAGCAGCATGGCCAGATTGACCGTGCCCGCGAGCACCATGGCCAGTCCGACGTCGTATCGGGTAATCCGCAGCAGCCGGGTGCGGATCGGCCCGACCTCGGGTTGACCGTGGCGGTCGCGGGCCAGTCCGGAGTGCAGGTAGACCGCGTGCGGCATGACGGTCGCGCCGATCATGGCGGCCGCGAGCAGCACGCTCTCCGAGCCCTGGAAGCGCGGCAGCAGCCCGCCGATGGTGCTGGGGACCGACGGCGGCGCAATCACCACGCTGGCCAGGAAGCCGATGGCAATGACGGCGAGCAGACCCGTGATCACCCGCTCGAACGGCTTCTGCCCGCGGCGGTTCTGCACCAGCAGCAGCGCCATCGAGACCACACCGGTGATCAGACCGCCGACCAGCAGCGGCAGATCGAACAGCAGCTTCAGCGCGATCGCGCCGCCGACCACCTCGGCCAGATCGGTGGCCATGGCGACGGTCTCGGCCTGGATCCAATAGGCAAGACGCACCGCGCGACTCGACTTCGACCGGACCGCCTCCGGTAGCGACATACCGGTGACCAACCCCAGCTTCGCGGACAGGAACTGCACCAGCCCGGCCATCACATTGGCCATCACGATGACCCAGACGAGCAGATAGCCGAACTCGGCGCCCGCACTGATATTCGACGCCACATTGCCGGGATCGACATAGGCGATGGCCGCTACGAATGCCGGGCCGAGCAAGACGCTGACAGATCTCGCGCGGGTTGTCGCGTTTCGCGCCGATTCAACCAGGGTTGTACTCACAGAACAGAATTTTACGGGTTCCCGAACTTTATCGTTAGTTGATCCCGCCTATCCAAACCTGCAAGCCGAACTCAGGCGCCTCGACCGCGCCGTCCGCGACCATCGGTCCGGTACGGGCCGAGTCGGCCCACAGCCGACGAGCTACCCATGTACCTGCGAAAACAGTAATAACGCGAAAACCGGACAAAAAAAGACCGACCGCCCCGATTGTGTTGTAGAACACATCGGGGCGGTCGGGTGCGATCAACTATCTCCCGGCGGCTGCCTCAGAGGCCGAGGCCGCGGGCCAGGGTGGGCCAGGACGCGTGCAGCTCGTCGTTCCAGTAGCCCCAGGAGTGGGTGCCGGAGGGGCGGAAGTTGAAGGTGGCCGGGATGCCGAGCGAATCCAGCTTGGTCTTCATGTTGTTGGTGCAGTAGTTGGTGCCCGCCTCGATGATGCCGCCGATCAGGATCTGATTGGCCAGACCGTAGGAGCCGGGGAGGGCGTACTGACCGTTCAGGGTGTCGTACGGGCCGGGCAGGCCGTTGCCGGTCGAGATGTAGAGGTCGGTACCGCGCAGACCCTCGGCGTTGACGTAGGGGTCGTTCGCCTTCCAATCCGCCGAACCGAGCGGGCCCCACATGTTCTCGACATTGCCGCCGCCCCAGGTCTCGACGGTCAGCTTGACGAACTCCGAGCCGACCGAATCACTGGTCTGGGCGCAGCCGCTGTAGGCGGCGGCGGCCTTGTACAGGCCCGGCTTGGCGATCGGCAGCGCCAGCACGGTGGTGCCCGAGGTGGACAGGCCGGCGATGGCATTGGTGCCGTTGGCGCCGAGCGCGCCGTCGATCAGCGGCGGCAGCTCCTCGGTGAAGAAGGTCTTCCACTTGTTGCGGCCGAGCGTCGGGTCGTCCTTGATCCAGTCGGTGTAGTAGCTCCACTTGCCGCCGATCGGCTGGACCACATTGACGTTCTTGTCGCCGAGGAACTTCAGCGCATCGGTCTTGGCCACCCAGGACGCGTCGTCCTCGCCGCCGCCCGCACCGTTGAGCAGGTACAGGACCGGGCGTGGAACCGAGGCGTCGGCGGGGCGCTGCACGTCGACCGGGAAGGTGCGGTCCATGGCCGCGGAGTAGACCTGCAGGCGGATGTTGCGGTCGTCCTTGTACTCGGCCTTGGTGATCTTCGAGCCGTCCGCCGAGACAGGATTCGCCAGCAGCGCCTTCGAATCCATGATCGGGTCTGCCGTCGCCGTGGATGCGCCGAAGCCGGACATGACTCCCGCGAATGCCGCGGTTGCCGCGATCACCGCCGCCGCACGTGTGCCGCGACGCCGGATCAGACTACGCATCAATTTCACACCTTCACTTCGTATCGTGATTACGGGTGGGCTTCCCCAGGCCGTCAGGGACCGTGCCAACGGCACCATGCCCGACCATACGGCCTATTTAGTCGTGACAATACTGGACATCGTTACCGCAATGTTGCTCGACCGTGTCTGAGCTGCCCGAATGTGATCATGGTCGCCCCGGTCCGCGCCCGAGCGAGGTCATCCGGCGCGCACCTGCTGACCGTGTTCGGCCAGCCCGCCGAGTGCCCGGATCCAGTGTTCGGCGAAGGTCTTGACCTCGTCACCACCGAACACCTCGGCCGCGTAGTCGAAGCGCACGAGCAGACCGTCGGCGGTGGCGTCGGCGGTGATATCGAGCAGCAGATCGGTGGCCGGTTCGTCGGTGTGCACCTGCGCCGGGCGCAGATCCCGATAGCGCAGCGCGCACCGGCCGACCGGCAGTGCATTCAGGGCGGCGGCGGTATCGGGATTCAGATAGCGCAGCAACCCGTAACCGACGCCGTAGGACGGCACCGCACCCGTCAGCCGCTTGATCTGCTGGATCGCGATACCCGCCGCATAGCCACCGACCAGAGCCTCCTCGATATCGATGCCCTCCAGCCCGATCGGCAGCGGATAGGCGGTGGTGAAGGCGCCGACGAGGGTATCGGTCTCGGCCATCCCCCGGCTGTCGGCGAGCAGGCGCACCACCGGACCGATGGCGTCGGTGACGGTTTCGCCCGCGGAGGTGATGCGCGCGATGGCCAGAGCGGTCAGCAGCACCTCGTCGACGCTTGCGCCGTGTGCGGCGGCCGCCGCGACGACGGCCGCGGTGCCCTCGGTGGTGATGGTCAGTGAGACGCGACGACGCGACCGCAGATTCTTGCCCGTGGCACCGGCCGCGGCCGCGGGGACCACGCTCAGGGTGTGGTGCCACCACGCCACTTCCTCGATCGCGGCCGGGCCACTCGCCCGCTCCGAGAGCACACCGAGCAGATCGGACAGGCCGGACTCGAGCACGGCGGGCGTCCGGTGCCTGCCGCGTGACCAGGCCAGCGACAGTTTGTCGATGATGGTGCGCCACGAGGTGTCGTCCACCACCAGACCGTTGGCCACCACCACCATGGTCGAGGGCACCTCTCGGCCGCCGACCAGGACGAAGCGGATATTGCGGCCGTGTACCGGATCCAGTTCGGTGGCCACGGCGCGCACCACATCATCGAGGGGCGGTGGGGTCTGGTCGGCGGTGTACTCCAGCTCGAGGAATGCCTCGTCGAGGCGCTGGACCTCGGCCGGAATCTCGAAGACCGGATCGGGCCCGACGCCGGAGCGGTGCAGGCGGACCCAGAGCATCGGATGCTGCTCGAGCACCGTATCGACGGCGAATTGCACCGCCTCGGGTGAGAAGCTGGGCGGGATATCGAGGGTGATGACGCGCAGTTCGGCTCCGGAGTCCAAGAGCCGCACGGCATTCGGAGTGAGCGAGAGCGGAATGGGGCTGTCGTCGGGTTCCTCGGGTCGGTGCGGGACCGCCAGTTCGAACGGGTAGTCATGTGCCGCCGTGTCGATCGAGAATGCGACGTGTTCGGATTCGGCGACCTCGGATGCCCGGTCGGCGACTTCGGTCTCGTCGTCTTCGTCGTCGAACAGGGCCGGAGCCTCGACGGTGGGCGGCAGGTCGTCGATCGTCGCCGAGTCATCGACCGGTACCGAAGCATCGACTCGTACCGGGACAAGGATCGTTGTCGGGTAGTCGTATTCGAATGCGGCCGGGGTATCGACTGATCCGGCGTATTCGCTGGCAGATCCCGCGGGCTCGTATTCGGCCGATCCCAGGCGGTCACCTTCGACCGAACCCGCATGCCCGAGTTCGGCCGATCCCACGCGCTCACGTTCGACCGATCCCACGCGGTCATGTTCAACCGACCCCGCACGCTCGTAATCGACCGACCCGACGCGCTCGTATCCGGCCGCATGCTCGCGTTCGACCGAACCCACGCGGTCACGTTCAACCGACCCCGCACGCTCGTAATCGACCGACCCCGCACGCTCACGTTCAACCGACCCCGCACGCTCACGTTCAACCGAACCTGCACGCTCGTCGTCGACCAACCCCTCATGCCCGAGTTCGACCGATCCCGAGCGGACACGTTCAACCG
>NZ_JBEXLC010000224.1:0-10088 GCF_040609795.1 Nocardia sp. NPDC004604 | reverse complement strand
CTCATACCCCCGAACACCGACATCACCAAGTCGTGGGCCTCGGAGTCCGGATCGACGGCACCACCGACCTCAGGTACCCATAATTGCAGTCCATAGTGGGTCAGGACCGGGAACGTCAGGTGTCGGTGAGACCGGGGCGATGGGTCGGGGGTATTCCCGACGCCGCGGCGTTGCGGGCCGCCGGGCACGAGGTCCAGGTCGCCAGGGGATCGGTGCCGTGGTTGGTCATCTCTTCGCGGTTCCAGCCTGCCCCGACGCCGAACAGGAATCGGCCTCCGCTGAGCAGGTCGACGGTGGCAACTTGTTTGGCGGTGTGAATGACGTCGCGCTGGATCAGCAGGGTGATACCGGCGCCCAGAACTAGACGTTCAGTGACTGCCGCGACGGCGCCGAGCGCGACGAAGGGGTCGAGCGCGCGATAGAACATTCTCGGTAGTTCGCCTCCGCCGGGGTAGACAGAGCGGCCGCCCGCGGGGATGTGGGAATGTTCGGCAGAGGAACAGGGCGTCGAATCCTCGTTCTTCTAGCGCCACGCCGAGGCCCGCAGCGGTGATTCCCTCATCGGTGACGAATGTGTTCACTCCTATTTTCATCGTCGTGCTACATCCATATCTTGTGACCCGAAAGTGTGCGTGTTCACGGAGACTGAAGGTTTCTCACTGGGAACCGAACCGAGTTCGCGCTGTGGCGCGACGAAGTGCGTCGGGTTCTGTCCTGTCTCGTTGAGGCTGAGGCAGTCTCGTTGATCTGAGGTATCTGGCGAATTGGCCTCATCTGTGTGAGACGGATGGTCGGAGTCCGGCAGTGCCTCTGTCTATCGGCCCCTTGCATAGACGCGCATTTGTTCGGCCACCCGTTCGAGCTCGGCCATAGATGCAGCAGAGGCGCTGTTGAGCCCGCTGTGCGCGGCGGTCGAGCTCCGCAAGAAGCGCCGCAGTACGACAGCGAGCAGCCCTTCGGGCAGGGTCTGTAACGCAACGAACCCGCGGGGGACCGGCGGCGTCGGCATGGCGGCCAAGTGCTGTCGTATGAGGCGGATCATGCCGCGGACCGCGTCCGGGTCATCGGCCAGCGCTACCGGGCCGCCCGCCGCGTGCACCGCTTGCTCGAGTGGCACCGCGAAAGCGGCGTGGGTCTTGAGCCAGGCATCCATCCGCGGCTCGGCCTTGGCGTTGATCCCGGCGGTACCGAGCGCCCGCACGATCCGTTCCAATCGCGGCGTGGTCCGGCCGCCGGGTTCGCCGATCGGCATCGGGAGCAGGCGGGTCATGAGATCGGTCGCGCGGTAGCGGACCACGTCGCCGTCCATCGTGCCGCCGGTCGGGGGAAAGCCGAGCAGCACCCGCTCGTTTCCGATCACCGCGCCCAGCGGCTGCGCGCCGGCCGCCGCAGTCCTCGGAGATCGGCCTCCGCCTGGGCCCGAGCAGCGGGCGAAGCCTTTCGCTGTCATCAGTTTCGCGATGGCTGGTGTGTTGTTCCTGCTCACGCCATTCCTGCAGATCGTGCAGGGCAGCGATGCGCAGGGCACCGGGCTGCGATTGCTGCCGTGATCGCTGCGATGCTGGCCGGTGCGGCACTCGGTGAGACGTTCGGTGCGAAAATCGGGGTGAAGTGCGTGATTCCGGCCAGTATGACGATCGGCGCCTGCGGTCTGCTCGTGCTCGCGCAGGCGCACGTGGGCAGTGGATATGGCATCGTGGCGCTCGGATTGGCTCTGTTCGGCGTGGGTCTGGGGCTGGGTCTGCCTCTCGCGGCGGATACGGTGCTGAGCACCCTCTCCGAACATCAGGCCGGGATGGGAAATGCCTTGTCTCGCACCCTGCAGAGCATCGGAGTTGTACTGGGCACCGCGGTGCTGGGCAGCGTCCTCAACGATGAGTACCGATCCAGGCTCGGCGACGCCCTCGTCGGGTTGCCCAACGACGCCGGAGCAGCAGTCACGGACAACATTGCCGGAGCACATGCCGTGGCCGACACCCTGCCCGCCAGGCTCGGCACGGCGCTCATGCACGCCGCCGACCACGCCTACGCACACGGCATGACCCAGACGGTCTTCACCTGCCTCGGCGTGCTGATCATCGGCGCGATCCTCACACTGCTGTTTCTGCCCCGCCGAAGCGCAACGCCAGTAGAAGCCGGTCTTCCGGGACACGATTGACCCGGCCGAACCGGCCCCGGCATCGTCGATCCACGACGGTTGCCGGGGCACTGGCCCGGGCACTCCGGGCTGCGACCACCGTCGGTACATGCCAGGCCCTTGGCTACCCTTCCCGCCGCACCGCCCCTTCCTTCCGCCATCCGGAAACGGTTCGGGCACTGGCTCGCCGCGGGGCGGCGGCGTGGAAGGTCCGCGCCTGCACCTGCCCGGCCTCACCGCTCAAACCCAGTGCCCGCAGCCGACTCCGCAGCTCCCCCACCGCACGGGCGGTGAAGGTCACCGACAGCACCTGGTCGGCGCGCACATGCCCGGCCGAGACCAGGTGCGCGATGCGATGGGTGATGGTGCGCGTTTTACCGGCGCCGGCGCCCGCCAGCACGCAGACCGGTCCCCGGGGTGCGCGCACGGCCGCGGCCTGCTCGGCATCGAGTTCGTCGAGCCGGAGCTGGGCCTGGGTGGTCGCGGCAGTCACGCGGTCCATCATGACAGTGCCCTCCGACAGGTCGGGCGGCCCTCGGCGTGGCGGTATGGAAACCGGGCACGGGCCGGGCGGTTAGTGTGCGGGCGTGGTCAATGAGACTCCTGGGACAGGCGGAAGCGAGCCGGCGGATGCGGGCAACGGGACGCCCGAGCGGCACGCGAGCTGGATGGAATTGTTCTTCGACCTGGTCGCGGTGGCGGGCATCGGTCAGCTGACACACCTGCTGCACCGGGGTCCATCACTGGGCGATCTGGGTCTGTATGTGGTTCTGTACCTGGCGTTCTGGATGGTGTGGGCGTGTATCACGCTGTACGGCAACATTGCTCGCGACCAGGCCAGGGTGGCCCTGATGCTGGCGGCCATGCTGAGCCTGGGCCTGATGGCGGCGGCCGTGCCCGGCATTCCCGAGCGGCACGCCACCACGTTCGCGGCGGTCTATGTGCTGGTGCGGCTGGGCGCCGAACATCTGTGGGGCCGCGGCAAGTTCGTGGTCGACTGGCCGACGGTACAGCTCACCGTCGGCGTGTATCCGTGGATCGTGTCGCTGTGGGTGGGCGAGCCCGGCAAGTTCTGGCTGTGGGCACTGGGCCTGGCGCTGGACCTGTATGTGATGTTCGCGATCTCCGGCGACAAGATGCTGGCCGAGGCGCGCAAGAACCTGCGGGCCCGGTTGAAGCGGATAGAGCGGAGTCCGCGTTTCGATCCCGATCGGGTGCCGGTGATCGAGGCGGTGCACGCGGATCCGGCCCATCTCGGTGAACGACTCGGTCTGTACGTGATCATCGTGCTCGGCGAGGGCGTCATCGCGATCATCGCGGCGCTGGGCGGTGTGCGGTGGAACGCGGGGGTACTCGGACTGGCCTTCGCGTCCTTCGTCAGCCTGGCCGGGCTCTGGGCGCTGACGCTGCTGTACGGCTTCATCCCGCGGCTGATGACCGACACGGTGGCCGCGGCGAACGAACCGTGGCAGCGCATCATGCTCACCCACTGCGGCGTCACGGGTGGGATAGCCGCCCTCGCCGCGGGTCTTGGCCTGGCCCTGGATCATCCGCACGGCCATCTCGCGACCGGGGTGGGCTGGGCGCTGTGCGGCGGCGCCGCAACCTATTTCATCGTGGTGGGTGTGAGTGGTGTCCGCAGTGCGGCGGGATGGCGCTGGGCGCTGGCCTGGCCGGTGCCCTGTTCGATTCTGGCTCTGGCGCTGGGCGCGTTCGCGTCCCATCTCGGTGCGCTGCCGGTGGTGTGCGGCGTGGCCGTCCTGGTGCTGTGGCCGCTGCTCTGGGAGAGCGGCCTGCTCAGTCGGGCTCGCGGTCGCGGAGTCGACGCAGTGCCGCGGTGAAGCGGGGGGTGCGGTCGCCGAGGGGGGCGAAGAAGGCACGGTCGCAGGTTTCGACGGCGCCGATGGCCCGATTGACCAGGGCCGCACCGGATTCGGTGGCAACGAAGGATTTGGCGCGGCGGTCGGTCGGGTGATCGCGCCGTTCCAGCAGACCCTTCTGTTCCAGGGTGCGCAGCACGTGGGAGGTCATCATGGGGTCGGTGGCGGCATGGTCGGCGAGGTCGCGCTGGGTGACGGGATCGCCGCCCGACCGGCTGGTGAGCCAGGTGCGCAGGTCGTCGATGGGGACCTGGCGGGCCGCGCGATCGTATTCGACCGCGCGCCGCCAGGGGCGGAAGCAGCCGCCCTGTTCCTCGACCTGCCAGGCCGGGCCATCGGCGACGGTGCCGATGGCGGTGAAGGATTTGATCGGTTCGCCCTCGCGCATGCCGGTGCGGGGCGAGTAGTAGACCAGTCCGTCCCCGGCCTTCATGCGTCTCCAATACGAACGTCACCTTGACGTTTCTGAACTATCCAGCCGGTGACAGCTCCCCGTTCGATTTTCGGCGTGCAGCGCGCCTGTGGCGAGCAAGGTGAGCACATCCTCGGCGTCGGTTCGGGTGCAGGCGCGGGTGCCGATGAAGCGCCAGCAATTCCCCGAGCGGCGGGTGAGCAGAACCGTCTCGTTGATTTGTTCGGGCGCCGCAATCAGCGTGGCCGCGCTGGCAATGCGGGTTCCCCACTCCGAGTTGGACGCACTCAAGACCGCTGTCCGCAATGCCGCGGCCGACATCTCAACGACGGCTCACTTTGGTCGATGCCTGAGCCGCTGCGCGGAAAGCCTGTGCTTTCTGCACAGGCGGTGGACCACCTCTGCGACAGTGTCGTATTCGGCGAACATTCCCGCATCGGCGCAAAGATGAGTCACCGAGCGCCGGTACACGACCCTGGGTTCGGGGTCGTTGAACATGTGCATTGCGCCGTCGGTGAGCGAGTGAGCCGATACCGAAAGCCCGGCATTCTGGGGCACGGGGTGGAACCGAGGCCGATTGCACGCATACGAGGGAACGTGAGAACCAAAGCGAGACGGGCCACTCCGGCAGACAGCGATCTAGACCCCGGATTCTTCGATGCCGACGCCCAGCAGTCCGTGGCCTGGCTCGCATGGAGCGACCCGGCTGCGATCGATGCCCGCATCGAGCGGTTGTTCACTGAGACGCTGCCCCGGCTGGAAGCGGTACGGGGCACCGAGGGCGGCCCATCGCTCGATGACCGATTCAGCGCCGCCGCGTTCGACTGGATCACTTCCCTGATCGATGTCGCTGCACGTGGCGAGGATGGACGGTACGCGCCCGAAAACGATTATCTCGCGGACCAATTCATCACCTATATCGGCGAGTGGATGGTGCGACGCGTCGAGGGTGTCTGGTTCAACTCTCCTGGGAACGGTGCACCGATCTTCGACCAGTACGGTCCAGCGGTTGGCTACCGATGGTCGCAGGAGTCGACGAACGACCTTCTGGCGTTGCTGTTCATGATGGCCGTGAACAGCGACGACAGCCCGTATGCGTACTTCGTGGACCTTCTGTGCGAGCGCGGACTGGGGTTCGCGGAGGATCGGGGCAGGCCAGATCTGAAAGCGGAGATCTTGGCGTGATCGCGCTCGGGCGTGAATCCGGAGGTCCAGCCCGACCCAGCAGTGGGTGGCTTTCAGGGGGACCGCAGATCCTCGATAAACGCAAGCGCGACCGACTGCCGACCGGACGGAGACCTCAGTAGACCAGTTCGAGCTAGCTCCCACACGCCGAAATCGGCATGAGCGCGCACTCGCGGCGCGCGTCGCGGACCGGTCGGTCTGGCCAATCACGCGAGAGCGGAGATCAAAAACGGTCGGCCCGTTGATCTTCGGGGCCGACCGCCTAGCCGATACGAACCGCGCGCCACGCGGCATTTCAGGGCATTGCTGGTGTGCGGGATAGGGTTCGGCGAGTCGCGCGGAATGCCAACGCGCCGTTCGCAGGTCGCGGGGGCGGCCCCGCGGACTAGACTTTGCCGCGTGTCACGCTATCGCTCGATCCTTCGTGCCGGAATCGCATGAAGGCCGTCGTGTACGACCGCTACGGCGGCCCAGAGGTGCTGTCGATCGCGGAGGTCCCAGTGCCTTCCCCGGGGCCGAAGCAGGTGCTCGTCCAGGTGCACGCGACGTCGATCAACCTCTCCGACTGGGAGACACTGTTGGGGACGCCGCTGTATTCGCGCATCGGCGGGCTCCGGGCACCGAGACGCCCGGTTCTCGGATCCGATATCGCCGGGCGGGTCGAAGCCGTCGGGCCCGAGGTCACTCTGTTCGCGCCGGGTGACGAGGTCTACGGCGACAATCTCATGCTCAAAGGCGGGTTCGCGGAATATGCCGTAGTTCCTGAATCGGCGCTGGCCCACAAACCGGCGTCGCTGAGTTTTGCCGAGGCGTCAACCCTGCCGCAGGCGGGGGCGATCGCACTACAAGGCACGGCCGGCATCGCGACCGGTATGTCGGTGTTGATCAACGGAGCGGGCGGCGGTTCCGGAGCGTTCGCGATCCAGTTGGCCAAGAGTGCCGGGGCGCATGTGACCGGGGTGGACAACGCCGCCAAACTGGCGTTCATGCGCACGCTCGGCGCCGACGAGGTCAAAGACTATCGCGCCGAGGACTTCACCCGGACCGGACCGTACGACCGGGTACTCGACCTCGTTGCCCACCGGTCGGTCTTCGCCTATCGCAGATCGGTCGCGCGGGGCGGCCGGTACCGCTGCGTCGGCGGCACCACTCGCGCGTTGCTGCGGATGACGACAGTCGGCGTGGTCACCGGAATAGTGACCGGCCGCAGCCTCGGGGTCCTCGCGGTGAAGGAGGGGCCCGCGCACTTCACACCCCTCGCGGACTCGTGTGTCGCGGGACGGATCGGTATCCACATCGACCGCAGATTCTCCCTCGACGAGACCGCGAACGCGCTGGACCACGTCGGTGCGGGACGCGCCCTCGGCAAAGTGGTGGTCGAGATCCGCTAATCGGCATTTCCGCATGTTCCGGATGGCAGCATCGGTGTCGCTTCGTGACCTGGTACCGCTCTCCTCCAATGAGTGAGGCTGCCGCGCCTCAGTTCCGTGGGCCTGCCGCACCGATCGTCGGAGAAGCATCGACCCGTTGTCTTCGTGGGTCTCGTGACTTCGAGTGAGATAGATTTTCTGACTGGAGCGGTGGGGTTTCCGCTTGCCAGTTGGACCAGGAGGGGTCAGCGTGTTGGAACCGATCAAACGGGCAGCGGCCGCTCTGAGTCGGCGCTCGAGGGGCACGGCGAGAGGGACCGCGGCCACTTCTGGTGAGGCCGATCCCGTCTCGCTGATGGAAGAGCTTCTGCCACTGCAGGAGCAATGCCTCGGCCACGACCACCCGGACACCAACGAGACGCGTGATCGTCTCGCCGACGCTTATCATCGGGCAGGGCGGGGGGATGACGAAGTTCCGCTTTTGAAGCAGCTTCTGGCGTACCGGGAGCGGGTCCTCGGTCACGATCACCACGACACCAACGCCGTACACAATCGACTCGGCGGTACCTATATGTCGCTGAGTCGATGGGACGACGCCATTCCGCACTTCGAACAACTTCTCGCGTATCGCGAGAAAATGTTCGGACCCCAGGTGTATTCCGTCGTTGGCGCTCGCCGCGTGCTTGGCGTGGCGTGCTACCGGGCGTGCCGATATGCCGAGGCCGTCGCGTTGTTCGAACGGAACCTGACGTGCGTCGAGGGAAGCGGCGCCGACACCTACGAAGATCGCTGCAATCTCGCTGCCGCCTATGAGGCTGCGGGTCGCTGGGATCAGGCGATCCCGTTGTATGAAGAGCTCCTGACTTACCGGGAACAGCTTGTCGGGCACAATGATCCCTTCGCACAGCGCGCCCGCGACGACCTCGTTCGCGTGTACCGGTCGGCGAGCCGACCCGACGAGGCTGCCGCCTTGTCCGAAGCAGGACCGCGCCGACCGCCCTCGTCGACACAGGAGTGACGGCATCTCGAACTTGCACGGGCGGTGCGGCACGTCGAGACTTTCACTTGAATTTGTCGATCACCGACGCTGTGGACGCACTCGAGATCAGCCTGTCTCCGCTGAATCCGGCACTCGGCATCAGCTTGTCGGTCCGCGATGTCCACTACCTCGCCATTCATCGAATGCCACGCTCCGACATCTCATTGCTCGACTTCACAGCTCAGACGCTGCTTCCGTCCGCACCATGGCCACCAGAACTCCCAACCCAGTTCATCACCCCCGATCCCGCACCACCTCTGTTGTGGCTACACGGTGTCGGCGCGGCAACCTTCGACGTCGTCGCAGCGAAAGTGGTTGTGCTCGCACAAGCTGACTAAGAACGTCGTCCCATCGCCATCGGCTCTCCCGCGCAGGGAACCGCAGGATCAACCGAGTCCTGCACACCATGGCGACAAGTCCAGCTGAGTAATCCCAGCGCGGGGCGCACCTATTACGACGGCCGGTCCTTCGGACAAGCCACAACCCGGACCTATCACCAAACAGACCAACCCCGACCTGCGGACCATGTCTTGACACGAGAGGGGAGCCATGAGCGGACGTCCGGAACCCGAGTTGGCTTGCCCCTTAGGGCCATCGGAGGTCTTATGTCGTACCGCGGCGGCGTATTTCATCCTCGAACACATTGTGGATCTCGCGGGCGATCAGGAAACCCTCGGTGAGCGGGATTTCGTGGCCGGACCGTTCGGCGATGACGTGACGTCCGCGTGGTGATCGCGCAGCGCGGTGCGCGTGCGCGGCGTTGGTTTCGGCGCGCAACGTGGCATAGATGCCATTGCCGCCGAGTCCGCCGGAGATCGCGGTGATCGGGATGGACCCTAGGTCGGGCGGAGCGGTCCGCCAAGTGGCGAGCTCGTCGAAGTAGGTGCGGGACTGTTGCCGCCGCGTGCGGATCACGCTGGGGGTGAATCCTTCTCGCTTCAGCTCGCGGCGCACGTCGGTCGGCAGGTCGCGCCATTGCCAGCGAAACACCAACGTAAGCAGGCGAAGCCGGGCGAGGACCCCGGCTGCACCGGCAAAGATGCGCTCGGTTCGGCGCAAGCGCGGGTCGAAAATCACCTCGGCGGCTTCGTCGGTAGCGTCGACCAGCACGATGCCCGTGATCCGTTGCGGCTTGCGCGCGGCCGCGAGCCTCACGATGGGACCGCCTGTGCCGTGGCCGACGAGAATGAACGGTCCTGGCCCGAAATGGTCGAGTACTTCGTTCAGGTCCTCGGCCATGCGATCGAGGGAGCGGTCGGCCGGGTCGGGTGCGCTGCGGCCGAGACCGGAGCGGTCATACACAATCGCCCGCATGAGCGCCGCGACGATAGGTTGCACCCGGGCCCAGGACACTCGGTTACCTGTTGCGTCTGCCTCGAATACGACAGTCGGGCCTGATGTTCCGGCGACGTAGGTTGGCCCAGGCAACACCTTCGCATGTAGCCGCCGCCCGTCCCGTGTTGTAACCCACTCCGAGATGCCCTGCGTATGTCGTTCGGTATCGGTCATCGTGTGTCACTCCCTCACGCCCATCGAATGATCGTCGCACGCATTGCGGACTTGTTATTGTCCTTCGCGTGCGTGGTGCCGCGACTCAGGTTAATCCGCTGTCCTAGAGGGGTTTTCGGAGTAGGCCGCCCGGCTGACCGCAGGTCGGCCCGCCCGAAACCCGACCCGAGCACACCCCAGCCCGCAGTCAAGGTCCTGGGCTAGGGATATCGGCCAGCTCCCGCTCATCGGCATAGGATGTCATGAGCCGCAGTGGATCTCATCCGCTGACCGCGCGCTCCGCGGCATGTCAGTGCGTTCCGAACGCTGGTTGCGGTCGGGGTGATCAAGAGAAGATTTGCCCATGGACTACGTCATCGATCTGAACCACGCCGCTGCCGAGATCGTCTCGCGTCTGCCTGCCTGGACCGCAGCTGGGTTACTCCCCGGCCCCATCACCTGGCGGGACGAGGCCGCGTCTTACCACTCACCGCGGCGCGGCGTCGCGACGTCGACCGCCGCAGCCAGCGGGTCCGCAAAGCCCTCGCCGACATGCACAACGACGGATCCGACATCA
>NZ_JBEXLC010000223.1:0-10131 GCF_040609795.1 Nocardia sp. NPDC004604 | reverse complement strand
AAGGACATCTCGGTCTCTGGCATCACCGATCCGGAGCACGAGCGGTACAAGGAGGCCGCCGAGGTCCGCGAACTCATCGGCAACAATCCAGATGTCGCGAAGATCTACGAGACCGCGCGCGGCCTCGAGGGGCTGATCCGCAACGCGGGTGTGCACGCCTGCGCGGTCATCATGTCCTGTGATCCGCTCACCGACGCCATCCCGGTGTGGAAGCGGCCGCAGGACGGTGCGCTGATCACCGGCTGGGACTATCCGTCATGTGAGGCCATCGGCCTGCTCAAGATGGACTTCCTCGGTCTGCGCAACCTGACGGTGATCGGTGATGCGCTGGAGAACATCCAGGCCAACCGCGGCATCGATCTGGATATGGACCGGTTGCCGCTGGACGATCAGCTCACCTACGAATTGCTTTCGCGCGGTGACACTCTCGGCGTATTCCAGCTCGATGGTGGGCCCATGCGCGATCTGCTGCGCCGCATGCAGCCGACCGCGTTCGAGGACATCGTCGCCGTCGGCGCGCTGTACCGCCCCGGCCCGATGGGCATGAACGCGCACAACGACTACGCCGACCGCAAGAACGACCGGCAAGAGGTCAAGCCGATCCATCCGGAGCTGGAGGAGCCGCTCAAGGACATTCTCGGCGAGACCTACGGTCTGATCGTCTACCAAGAGCAGATCATGCACGTCGCGCAGAAGGTGGCCGGATACTCGCTCGGCCGAGCCGATATTCTGCGCCGCGCGATGGGTAAGAAGAAGGCCGAGGTGCTGGCCGCGGAGTTCGAGGGCTTCGAGGCGGGCATGCAGGCGAGCGGCTTCTCCAAGCCCGCGATCAAGGCGCTGTGGGACACAATCCTGCCGTTCGCCGGTTACGCGTTCAACAAATCGCACGCCGCCGCCTACGGCCTGATCTCCTACTGGACCGCCTATCTCAAGGCGAACTATCCCGCCGAATATATGGCGGCCCTGCTCACCTCCGTCGGTGACGATAAGGACAAGGCCGCGGTCTATCTGTCCGATTGCCGCCGCCTCGGCATCACCGTGCTGCCGCCGGATGTCAATGAATCCGAGCTGAACTTCGCCTCGGTGGGCAAGGACATCCGGTTCGGTCTCGGCGCGGTGCGCAATGTCGGCGCAAACGTCGTCACCTCGATCCTCCAGGCGCGCAAGGACAAGTCGAAGTTCACCGACTTCTCCGACTATCTGAACAAGATCGACGCCATTGCCTGCACCAAGAAGGTCACCGAATCCCTCATCAAGGCAGGCGGATTCGATTCCCTCGGACATCCGCGCAAGGGTCTGCTGCTGATCCACTCCGATGCCATCGATGCGGTGATGTCCACCAAGAAGGCGGAGGCGATCGGCCAGTTCGACCTGTTCGGCGGGCTGGACGACGGCGACGATTCGGTGGCCTCGGTCTTCAATGTCAAGGTGCCCGACGATGAGTGGGAGACCAAGCACAAGCTGGCGCTCGAGCGCGAAATGCTCGGCCTGTACGTGTCGGGGCATCCGCTCAACGGCGTCGAACATGTGCTCGCGGCACAGGCGGATACGCCGATTCCGGTCATTCTCGAGGGCGATATCAAGGACGGCGCCCAGGTGACCATCGGCGGCATCCTCGCCTCGGTCAACCGCCGCATCAATAAGAACGGCCTGGCCTGGGCCTCGGCGCAGATCGAGGATCTGACCGGTGGTATCGAGGTGTTGTTCTTCCCGCAGGCCTATTCGGTCTACGGCGCGGATGTGGTGGAGGATGCGGTCGTCCTGGTGAAGGCCAGGGTGTCGGTGCGTGACGATCGAATCTCATTGATCGCCAACGATCTCGCCGTCCCCGACCTGTCCTCGATCGGTGTGGCCAAGCCGCTCGCGGTGGTCATGCCGACGCGCCTGTGCACACCCGACAAGATCGGCGAACTCAAGCGCATCCTGTCCAGACATCCGGGCACCGCCGACGTCCACATCCGCCATGTGGGCGCCCGCGACAATACGTCGCTGTGGAAATTGGCCGACAGCCTGCGCGTTTCGCCGTCCTCGGCGCTGATGGGCGACCTCAAGGCCCTGCTCGGCCCCGGCTGCCTCGCGGGTTAGCCCACACCTGCCACGGCCGAACGCCCGGACCCGCGTGCAGGGTTCGGGCATTCGTCATCGAGAGGTGTTGCGGCGGTTAGTGTTCGGGCGCTGGTTTCGGCCCTCCGCGATGCCGGTCGTGCGGGCCAGCAGCGCGCCGAGGTAGGTGAAGGTGACCAATAGTGCGCCGGCGGAGAGCGCGGTCGTGCTCGAGGCTCCCGCCACTGCATCGAGAGAGAGGCGGTTGGGCTATGGCGAGACCGCGACACCCAACGAGAGTGCGGCGATGAACTTGGGTCCGTCGGCGTAGAACTCATCGAGGTCGCGGATCTCGAATCCGGCATCCTCGACCAGGCCGCGGATATTCCGGTCGAGATTGCAGCCGCCCGCAATGGCCTTCTGGATCGGATTCAGCCGGTGCTGCCACACCTGGACGCTCGGATTCGGGGCCAGTCCGTGTTCGACGAAGTGCAGGGTTCCGCCGGGGACGAGCACCCGGCGCACCTCGGCCAGCGCGGCCGCGATATCCGGAATCGTGCACATCGTCCAGGTGGAGAGGGCGGAGTCGAAGCTCTTATTGGCAAACGGCAATGATTGGCCGTCGAGTCCGGCGCGTTCGACCGGCACGGTGGCCTTCGCGAGCCGCTTGCCCGCCAGTTGCCAACCGAGGTCAGCGGGTTCGACCGCGCTGACCGACTCGACGCTTGCCGGATAGAACGGGATATTCAGCCCGGAACCGAAGCCGATCTCCATCATGCGCCCGTGCAGTCCGGCGCAGGCGCGCTTGCGCTGCGGATTGTTGGATCCTGCTCCGCAGGCCAGATTCACCAGGCGCGGTACGACCTGATCGCTGTAGATTCCCACTCCTTCACTGTGTCAGGGGGTCGCGGCGCGGGCAATGGTCAGCTGTGCGGCCGATGTCAGCGGGCCGCACGGCGGGCGGCATGCGATGCTGGCTCGGTGACCTTGTTCGAGGTGTGGGCCCCGCGACCGGAACGGGTGCGGGTCGAGGTCGACGGCAGCGTGCATCCGATGACGAGGTCCGCCGACGGCTGGTGGCGAGCCGAGATCCCCGCCCGGTCCGGCGCGCGCTACGGCTACCTGCTCGACGACGATCCGACCGTCCTGCCCGATCCGCGCTCGGCCGGACAGCCCGACGGCGTGCACGGCCGCTCGGCGGTGCACACTCTCGATCCGGCCGGGTGGACCGATGCGGGCTGGACCGGCCGCCCGCTGGCGGGCGCGATCGTCTACGAACTGCATCTGGGCACCTTCACCCCCGATGGCACCTTCGACGCCGCCATCGAACGCCTCGACCACCTCGTCGAACTCGGTGTCACCATGGTCGAGCTGATGCCGGTCAATGCTTTCGACGGCATCCACAACTGGGGCTACGATGGCGTGCTCTGGTATGCGGTGCACGAGCCCTATGGCGGCCCGGATGGGTTGCAGCGCTTCGTGAATGCCTGTCACACAAGGGGTTTAGCGGTCGCACTCGATGTCGTCTACAACCATTTCGGCCCGTCCGGTAACTACCTGCCCCGCTTTGCGCCCTATCTGACCGAGGGCCGCAACACCTGGGGGCAGAGTCTCAATCTGGATGGACCGGCCTCGGATCCGGTGCGTCGCTTCATTATCGATAACGCACTGCGCTGGCTGCGCGACTTCCACATCGACGCACTGCGGCTGGATGCGGTGCACGCGCTGGTCGACCGCACCGCGACCCACATACTGGCCGAGCTGGCCACCGAGACCGAATGCCTTGCCGCACATGTGCGCAGGCCGCTGTCGCTGATCGCGGAGAGCGACCTCAATGATCCGCGACTCATCACCCCCCGTGCGGCGGGCGGCTATGGGCTGACCGGCCAGTGGAACGACGACCTGCACCACGCCGTGCATACGGCGGTCTCGGGTGAACGCCAGGGCTACTATGCTGATTTCGGCACGCTGCGCTGTCTGGCACAGACATTGACGCACGGCTTCTTCCACGCTGGAACGTATTCCAGCTTCCGCGGCCGAATCCACGGCCGCCCCATCGATACCCGGCTGGTCCCGGCGAGTGCGCTATTGGCCTACACTTGCACCCACGATCAGATCGGCAACCGGGCGCTCGGGGACCGCCCGAGCGCCTATCTCACCGACGGCCAGCTCGCGATCAAGGCCGCCCTGGTGCTGTTCTCGGCGTACACGCCCATGCTGTTCATGGGAGAGGAATGGGGCGCGCGCACCCCGTTCCAGTACTTCACCTCGCACACCGATCCGGTGCTCGGGGCGGCCACCGCGAGCGGGCGCAAGGCCGAATTCGCCGAACATGGCTGGGACACCGACGATGTACCGGACCCGCAGGACCCCGAAACGTTCCTGCGTTCGAAGCTCGATTGGTCCGAGCCGGCACGAGATCGGCATGCTCGGCTAGTTTCCTGCTATCGAAAACTGATCGGCTTGCGGCGCGAACGAGCCGAGATCACCGACCCATGGCTGACCCGCGTATCCGTCGACTATGACGAGAACGCCCGCTGGATCGCGGTCCGTCGCGGCCCGTTGACCTTGCTGTGCAATCTCGCCGAAGACCAGGTCACCGTGCCCATCGCCGGTTATTCCCGGTTGTCGTGGGAGCCTGCGACCGAAGGCATTGCCGCGACGGAGATTCCGGGCCACTCGTTCGTGATACTCGAGACCGGATAGCGAAACCCCGTGCCCGCAGTGCGATTACCGGAAAATCGCTGAATATAACTGTCCGAGACAGGATCATTGCCGAGGCTGTTCGGCGCCATTACCGTTGGTATATGAGCAACGTGGCTGCACCCGGGGACCTAGCGGATCTCCCCGATGGTGTCGGTGGCAGCGCCACCGCCGAATTCGCACCATTGGCACGCGCATTCGCGAAGGTCTTCGGGCACCGCCGGGGGGCGGGCGGCGCCCTGGCCGTGCATCTGCGCGGCGAGCCGCTGGTCGACATCTGGACCGGCAGTGCGGGCGACAGGCCCTGGACCCAGGACACCGGGTCGA
This sequence comes from Nocardia sp. NPDC004604, assembly GCF_040609795.1. Classification (NCBI taxonomy): domain Bacteria; kingdom Bacillati; phylum Actinomycetota; class Actinomycetes; order Mycobacteriales; family Nocardiaceae; genus Nocardia; species Nocardia sp. NPDC004604. The sequence continues at coordinate 5,058 of NZ_JBEXLC010000223.1, read as the reverse complement.
TCGTCTTCTCCGCGACCAAGGGTGTCACCGCTACGGTCATCCACCGACTGGCCGATCGCGGTCTGCTCGACTACGCGGCCCCGATGGCCGAGTACTGGCCGGAGTTCGGCCAGAACGGCAAGGGCGACATCACCATTCGTCAGGTCATGACCCACAGTGCCGGACTCGGTGGTCTCAACCCGATCGCCGCTGGACTCGAGGACGTGCTCGACCACCAGCTGATGGAGGAACGCCTCGCCGCCGCGAAACCCGACCACCTGCTCGGCACTCCGGCCTATCACGCGCTCACCTTCGGCTGGCTGCTCGCCGGACTGGCCCGCGCCGTCACCGGCCACGGGATGGGCGAGTTGTTCCGCACCGAGGTCGCCGATCCGCTCGGCATCGACGGCATCCACCTCGGCAAGCCGCCCGCGCACGCGACGACGACCTATGCGCCGCTGGCGGGTACCCAGCTGACTCTGATCGGAAAGCCGATCAGCACAAAGGTTTTGGGCCGCAGCTATGGTCTGCCCGGTGCGCTCGGCGCGGCCGCACGGTGTCTGTTCCTGCCCGGGCTGGAGACCATTCTGGAGGGTGAGCTGCCGCCCATCCTCGATACCGAACTCGGTGCGGGCAATGGTGTGTGCACCGCCCCCGCACTGGCCACCATGTACGGCGCGCTGGCCAATGGCGGCGTGGCCGACGGTGTGCAGTACCTGTCACCGCGAACCATTAAGGAGCTGAGCCGGATTCGGACCTTCCGTCTCGACCACACACTGTTCTACGCGCCGATGCTCTGGCATCTGGGTTACCACTCGCTGCCGATGCCCGGCGCGCGCGGCGGCTTCGGCCATATCGGCCTAGGCGGCTCCTTCGGCTGGGCCGAGCCGCGCCTGGGGCTGTCGGTCGGGTTCGTGCACAACCGGCTTTCGGTGGGGCAGCTGAGTTTCGATCAGGCCTCGGCCGCATGGCTGTTGCCGATGGTTATGGCGGGCCTGCGCACGACCCGGCGGGCCGCCGCCGTGGTGGAGACGCCCAAGGCAGCGTAGTCGGGGAATGCAAAACCGGCCGCGGGGACCAATGTCCATGCGGCCGGTTCGTATTCGTGCTGCTGGTGGTTGCTCAGGTGAGGTAGCGGTAGGCCGGGGAATCCGGCTCGAGACGTTCGCACTGGATCGGCGAATCGTCCATCCGCTCCAGCAGGGGGCCGAGTCCGTCCGGTGCGCCGAGTTCGATGCCGACCAGTGCGGCACCGGTCTCCCGGTTATTGCGCTTGACGTACTCGAACAGGGTGATGTCGTCATCGGGACCGAGCACCTCATTGAGGAACCGCCGCAATGCGCCCGGCTCCTGCGGAAAGTCCACCAGGAAATAGTGTTTCAGGCCCCGATGGACCAGCGAGCGCTCGATGATCTCGCCGTAGCGCGACACATCGTTATTGCCGCCGGAGACCAGGCACACCACTGTGGAACCCGGCTCGACCTCGATTTCGGCCAGCGCCGCCACCGACAGTGCGCCCGCGGGTTCGGCGATGATGCCCTCGTTCTGGTAGAGCTCGAGCATCGTCGTGCAGATTGCGCCCTCGTCGATGTGCATCATCTGGAAAGCGCCAGCACCCCTTGGTGATTCGGTCGCGGTCAGCAAGGGCAGCGACCCATGCGAGACCACCCGGCCGCCGAATGCGGAAATCGCCGTATAGGGCAGCTGGCCGACCTGGCGCACCGCGGCGCCGTCGACGAACGGATCGATCTCCGGCAGCGTCACCGGGCCGCCCGCGACCAGTGCGGCGGTCATCGAGGCCGCGCCCGCCGGTTCGGCGCCGAGGATGCCGGTGCTGGGCGAGCGCTCGCGCAGATAGGTGCCGATGCCCGCCAGGCAGCCGCCGCCGCCGACCGGGATCACCACCAGATCGGGGGTTCGGCCGCCGAGCTGCTCCAGGATCTCCGGGGCGATGGTGCCCTGTCCGGCCGCGGTGCGCGGATCGTCGAACGGCGGCACTATGGTGGCGCCGGTGCGCTCGACATCCTCGGCGGCGGCCGCCGCCGCGGCGTCATAGGTTTCCCCGACCGCGATCAGTTCGACGTAATCGCCGCCGTGCACCCGGATGCGGTCGCGCTTCTGCTTCGGTGTGGTGGTCGGCACGTAGATACGGCCCTTGATACCCATCGCATTGCAGGCGAAGGCCACTCCCTGGGCGTGATTGCCCGCACTGGCCGCGACCACGCCCGCGGCCCGCTCGGACTCGGTGAGCTGGACGATCAGGTTGTAGGCGCCGCGCAGCTTATAGGAACGCACGGCCGTCAGGTCCTCGCGCTTGAGGTAGACCTGCGCGCCGGTCAGTGCGGAAAGCCGTGGGCTGTGCTGCAGCGGGGTCGGCTCGATAATGTCGGCAATTCGCTTGGCGGCGGCGTCGATCTCGTCCGCGCTCAGCGTGGGACGAGAAGTGGACTGGTCGTCGAGGAGTTCCAGCGGATTGGACACCCGAAACATGCTGCCACCCGCCGCGTCGGCCGGACGCGGCGGGTGGGCGTCTGAGGAGGGCAAACGGTCGGTTTCCCGGCCGCTAGCCGGGTCGGATCTACCGAGGCGTCAGGACGAAAACCGGGATTTCGCGGGCCGTCTTGGTCTGATAGTTCGCGTAATCGGGCCAGACCTCGACCGCCCGCTCCCACCACAGCGCCTTCTCCTCTCCGAAGACCTCGCGCGCGGTGTAGTCCTTGTTCACGGCCCCGTCGCGCAGCTCGACATGCGGCTCGGCCTTGATGTTCCAGTACCAGACGGGATGCTTCGGCGCGCCGCCCAGCGAGGCGACGATCGCGTACTCGCCGTCGTGCTCGACCCGCATCAGTGCGGTCTTGCGCAGCAGGCCGGTCTTCGCGCCCTTGCTGGTCAGCACGATGACGGGCTTGCCCTGCAACGTCGTGCCCTCGGCGCCGCCGGAGTTCTCGATCTGTTCGGCCTGGTCACGAGCCCAGTCGGAGGTGCTCGGTGCATATTCACCTGTCAATGGCATGACACCGACAACACCGCCGGGCGCGGCCGTGTTCCCGACCCAATGTTAGGTGGCCCGAACTTCCGCATCCGTGTAGCCTGACGCCATGGCAGTGGTTCACCCCTCGACCCGCCCCCCGGCGGTGGAAATCGCGGGCAGCGCGTGGCCGATGTACAAGCTCGAGGCACTCGCCCTCGGCTTGGTCGTCTGCCTCGTACTCGCCCTGATCACGGGATCGCTCCAGGTTGCGGTGCTGGCCGCGGCCGCGGTTGGTGCTGGCCGCTGGGTCATTGGGCAGGTAGGAGCGCGAGACCGGGGTGAGCGCGGGCACTGACCGTTCGAGGTGCCGGGCGGGCGTGGGGGCGGGGGTGTGGGCGCGGGGAAAGATCTTGGGCACCCGCGAGAATGCGCTGGTGCAGGGGTGTTCTCGGTGTTTACCGGCGTGAGTGCATGGTGATCGCTTGTCCAGTGGGTTGGTGCCCCGAGGTGTGGGGTTAGGCGGTGTGTAGGGGGAGGTCGGTGAGTTCGGTGCGGGAGAGGACGCCTAGTTTGGGGTAGGCCTTGTAGAGGTGGTGGCCTATGGTGCGGGGGCTCAGGAAGAGTTGGGCGGCGATATCTCGGTTGGACATGCCCTGGGCGGCGAGGCGGACGATCTGGAGTTCCTGCGGGGTCAGGCGGGCCAGGACGCCGGTGGTCGGGCGGGTGGCGGTGCCGACGCCGAGGGCGGCGAGTTCGGTGCGGGCGCGCGCGGCCCAGGGGGTGGCGTCGAGGCGGTCGAAGGTTTCCAGGGCGGGTTGGAGTTGGTTGCGCGCCTCGGTCTTTCGGCGGCTGCGTCGTAGCCATTCGCCGAAAAGCAATTGGGTTCTCGCCTGTTCGAAGGGGCGACCGCCCTGCTCGAGCGCGGCTTGAAAGTGCTTCTCCGCCTTGGCTTCCGGCGCTACCAATGCCATACACCGCTGGACCAGGGCGGCAATCCACTCTTGTTGCGATGCCTTGGCCCAGTTCTTCAGTCGCTGCAGCGCGTCACCTGCGCGCTCGGGGCTGCCGAGGCGCACCGCCGCCTCGATCAGGTCGGGCAGGGCGCGCAGACCGATCACGTGGTGGCGGGCGGGTTCCACGGTGAGCAGTTCCAGTCGCGAGAGTGCGCTGTCCACCTTGCCCTGGCCGAGATCGAGTACGCCGAGCGCCGCCAGCGTCCATGGTGCGCCGGGCGCGGTGGCGCCGCCGAGTTCTTCGGCGAGTGCTCGGTCGACCAATTCTCGGCAGTCCTGTTCGCGACCTTCGATGGCGGCCAGATAGGCCAGATAGCTCGACATCTGGCTGATCCAGTGCCGCTGTCCGATGTCCTGGGCGATCCGCAGGCCCTCGGTCGCGGCGATGCGGCCCTCGCGGGGACGGCCGAGGAACAGTTCGGTCTCGGCGCGGAAGAACAGCAGCGTCGGCAGCAGGGCGATGCGACCCTGGTCGCGGCATTCGGCGATGAGGGTTTTGGCCAGTTCCGCGGCCTGTTCGTCTTGGCCGACGACCATCCCGATGCCGCACATCTGCACCAGATCGCGTGGGCTGTCCGCACCGTTGCGCCGGGCCGCGGCGGCCGCTTCGCACAGGTCGACGGTGAATCGGCCATCGATGCCGGCGACCGTGTAGCGGGCGATGGGGGCCATCGGCTCGGATTCGGGCAGGGGCAGCGCATTGATGTGCTCGGCCACCTCCGCGAGTTCCGGTGCGCCGAGGTACCAGGCCGTATGCACCGCCTGCATGAGGATGCGGGCGGCGCGTGCCGGATCGTCGGTGCGTACCAGATCGGTGCCGGTCAGTAGCAGCCGATGTGCCGAAAGTGGTTTGCCCGCACCGAATTCCGCAGTGGCGCGGACCAGGTCCAGTCGGGCGCAGAGCAGTGGGTCGGTGGTCTGGGTGGCCGCGCGTTCGGCCAAGCGGCTGGCGCGGTCCAATTGTCCGGACTCACCGGCGGTTTCGGCGGCCGAAACCAGTCGGCGGACGCGGGCCGCCGCATCGGTGCTCAAACCCGCCGCGCGCTCGTAGGCGGCGACGGCGCCTGAGTAGCCGCTGCGGCGGCGGGCGCGATC
>NZ_JBEXLC010000222.1:0-10209 GCF_040609795.1 Nocardia sp. NPDC004604 | reverse complement strand
CGCGGACCCGCACCGTCGTCTAGTAGGACGACAAGCGTTACCGGACCTTCCAGCCCGGCCCGGTAACGCAGTCAAGCCCGGCACCAAGGTGCCGGGCTATTTTGTGCCCGTATCCGATTTGCCGCGCCTGCGCCGCGGCCCCCCTGGTGGAAGCTGAATCCTATTGGCTACCAGCCAAGTTCGTGATTGCTGCCAAGTTCGTGATTGTCTCAGCGCCCCGAGCGGCGCCCCAGGGGGACGCGCAATACCGCGTCGGTACCGATATCGGCGCCAGGGTGTAAACCGATGGAGCCGCCGAGTTCGGCGGTCACCAGGGTGCGCACGATCTGCAGGCCGAGGCGATCGGAGGATTCCAGGCTGAAACCCGGTGGCAGGCCGCGACCGTCGTCGCTGATGATCACGTCCAGCCAGCGTGCCGAACGCTCGGAACGGATTGTCACAGTGCCGTTTTCGCCGGAATCGAAGGCGTGCTCGATGGCGTTCTGCACCAATTCGGTCAGCACCATCACCAGGGGGGTGGCGCGTTCGGCGGAGAAGACGCCGAGCGAACCTGCACGGCGCACTTTGATTCTGGCGGTGTGCACGGTCGCCACATCGGCCATGATCGGCAGCAGCCGGTCTACGACCTCGTCGAGATCGACCTCTTCGTCCACCGACATCGACAGCATCTCGTGTACCGAGGCGATGGAGGTGACTCTGCGCACCGATTCGGTCAGCGCGACCTGCGCCTCCTCGTTCTCGGTGCGCCGCGCCTGCAGCCGCAGCAGCGCGGCGACAGTCTGCAGATTGTTCTTCACCCGGTGGTGGATCTCCCGGATGGTCGCGTCCTTGCTGAGCAGCGCGCGATCGCGGCGCTTGACCTCGGTGACGTCACGGACCAGCACCGCCGCCCCCGCCAGTTCGCCGTGCGGGCGCAGCACCAGGGTGCGCAGCAGCACGGTGGCACCGCGCGCCTCGACCTCCATCCGGCGTCCGGTGCGTCCGGCCAGCGCGGCCTGGATATCCCCGACGACCTCCTGCGCGTCGAACGGATCGGTGATCAGCGAGCGAGTGGTGACGGCCAGATCCTGGCCCGCAAGATCGGACTGCAGCCCCATCCGGTGGTACGCGGACAGCGCATTCGGACTGGCGTAGACGACGATGCCATCGGTATCGAGACGGATGAAGCCGTCGCCGGCGCGCGGGCTGGAATGTGTCGCGGCGCGGTCCTCGGTGGTCGGGAAGGTGCCGTCGGCGATCATCTGACACAGATCGTCGGCACAGGCCACATAGGCGACCTCCAGCGCGCTGCGCACCCGCGAACGCTGCAGATCGGTATCGCGGCTGAGCACGGCGATCACATCGTCACCGCAGCGCACCGGAATGGCCTCACGGATCGGGTGCACCGGATGCGGATGGTAGACGCCCTCGGCCTCGACCTCGCTATCCGCGCGCACGATCCTGCCGGTCATCAGCGCATCGAAAACCTGTGGGTGATCGGCCTGCGAGGCGATGCCACCCACCCGGTCCTCGGGATGAACAGTGGGCGCCGTCGTCGGGCGGCACTGCGCGACGCAGACGATATCTGCGCCGTCGGCAATGGGGCCAGCGCCGACCCACAGCAGCAGATCCGCGAAGGACAGATCGGCGAGCAGTTGCCAATCTCCGACCACCCGCTGCAGATGGTCAACGGCGACACCGGGCAGGTCGGTGTGTTCGGCCAGCAGCTCACTCAGTGTCGCCATATTCGGTCTACCCGCTCTAGATACTCGCTCCAGATACTAAGAGATGACAGCGATTAGGTGCCCGGCCTTGATCGCGTCGCCCGCTTTGACGCCGATCGAGGTCACCGTGCCATCGCTCTCGGCCAGCACCGGGATCTCCATCTTCATCGACTCGAGGATCACCAGCGTGTCACCCTCGCGCACCTCGTCACCCTCGGCAACGACGATCTCCTGCACAACCGACACCAGCTCCGAGAGCACTTCCTCAGCCATGACACCCCATTCGTTGGTTCGCTTGTATCCGCTGAAGGTACAGCCAACCACACATGGAACAATGACCTTCGATCAGAGTGCTCCCCGCGGACGCGGGGGTGATCCGCAGAAGGGAGACTACCGATGGGTAAGCGTGGTCGTAAGAAGCGCAGCCGCAAGGGAAGCGCAGCCAACCACGGCAAGCGTCCTAACGCCTGAGCCGTAACGAATACGAAAAACACCGAGGGCCAGCAACTTCCACCGGGAAGAACGTGGCGCTCGGTGTTTTTTGTGTCGCGGAGCTGTTTTCTGGTCCAGGGCGCTGAGCGCAACCAGGCGGGACTACTCGGTGGTCTCGACTCGCGTCACCGTGACGGAACGACGGATCTCCACGCTCAGCCGATCGCGCAGCGTATCCGGTGCCCGGTCGCCACCGCACTTGCGACTCAGCAGGCTCTTGATCTTCTCCTCGATGCCGTAGGCCTCGATGCACGGCGAGCAGTGCTCCATGTGGTGCTGCAGCCGCTCGCGCGTGGCCTGGTCGCACTCGTTGTCGAGCAACAGCCAGACATCGGCCAGTACCGCCGTGCAGTCCAACTCCATATCGGGGTCACGCTCTGTACTCACTGCTTGACCTCCTGGCGTTCCGCGCCGTTGCGGTTGAATCCACGTTCGCGCGCCACATCGGCGAGTAAACCCTTCAGCTGCTTGCGGCCGCGATGCAACCGGGACATCACCGTACCGATGGGAGTGCCCATGATGTCGGCGATTTCCTTGTACGGGAAGCCCTCGACATCGGCGTAGTACACCGCCATCCGGAACTCCTCCGGCAGCTCCTGCAGCGCGGCCTTGATGTCATCGTCGGGCAGCGCGTCCAGCGCCTCGACCTCGGCCGAACGCAGGCCGGTCGAGGTGTGCTCGGCGGTGGCCGCGAGCTGCCAGTCGGTGATCTCGTCGGTCGGGTACTGCGCGGGCTGGCGCTGCTTCTTGCGGTAGGAGTTGATGTAGGTGTTGGTCAGGATCCGGTAGAGCCAGGCACGCAGATTGGTGCCCTCTTTGAAGGATTTGAAGCCCTGGAACGCCTTGACGTAGGTTTCCTGAACCAGATCCTCGGCATCGGCCGGATTCCGGGTCATGCGCAGCGCGGCACCGTAGAGCTGGTCGAGCAACGGGAGCGCATCGCGCTCGAACCGCTGCACCAGCTCGGTATCGTCGACCGCGGCGCCGACCGCACCGTCGGTCACCACGTCATCGTCGCTCGTCACACCAATCCCTTCGATCGCCGTACCTGCCAAATCTACAGGCGCGGTCGGATCGAGTGGGAACCGAGCGTCCCCCGCGGCACCATCGACGTGCCCGAAGGCGGCAGCGGAGCGCAATAGCGCCGGGGGCCGAATGTGTCGCATATCCAGCACAGCTGACGCCACCGGGCGCTCTTCGAGCAGAACGGGCACCGACCTCTCCTTCACGTCGTACTGCTGTTTGGGGTTTCTGTATTCGCATGCAACATGCGGGTGCCCGACTGTGTTCCCACAGCGAACTCTGCACACCGAAAACGGTTTGCCGAACGGGGTTACCGCGCCGCTAGGGTGACCGCATGGCAGGAGCCTCGACCCCGGCGATCCGCACCCTGGCCAAGGCCGGTGTCGCCCATCGCGTGCACAGCTACAAACACGATCCGCGCGCCGAATCCTATGGCGCGGAGGCCGTCGACGCCCTCGCCGCCGAGGTCGGTGTGACGGCGGCGCAGATCTTCAAGACGCTGGTGCTCGAATTGTCGACCGGCGCACTCGCGGTCGCGGTGCTGCCGGTGCCGAATACCTTGTCGCTCAAGGCGGCCGCCGCCGCGCTCGGCGCGCCCAAGGCGGCGATGGCAGATAAGGCAAAGGCCGAGCGAATCACCGGTTACGTGCTCGGCGGCATCTCCCCGCTCGGCCAGCGCAAGCTGCTGCCGACCGTCGTCGATGCCTCGGCGCTGGCCTGGGACCGCATGTTGTGCAGTGCGGGACGGCGCGGATTGGAGATCGAATTGGCGCCAGCGGATCTGGTTCGACTCACCGACGCGGTCACCGCACCGGTCATATCGGGATAAACGGAATAAGCAGCACCGAGCCAGCAACATTTGTGCGTTACTGAACGGGCCAAGATCGTCCGACTCGAGGATGGGATGCGAAATGTCCGCGCGCCAGCGATTGTGCACCGTGATCGTCACCTTGTTCGGAGTTCTCCTACTCGCCCTCGGCCCGGTCGCGTTGTCCGCGCCGACGGCCACCGCCGCACCGGGCGGTCCCCTGGTGATCGACGTCAACGACTTCCCGTTCAACGAGCATGTCGTTGACGACGGGCCGAAGAAGGACGGCCCCCCGAAGAAGGATGAGCGAGCCGATAAGGCCGAGAAGCTGGGCGGCGGGCTCGCTAGCAAGGTCATCGACATGGCCGGCGGTATGGCCGTCCTGGCCGGCAATATCGTCAAGTGCGCGCTGAATATCGTGACGAACAGCGTGAAGTGCCAGCTCTGACTCGATGAACGGAGGGCCGGGCGATCACAGCAAGCTGATCTGCCCGGCCTTTTCCGTACCCGCCTGAATGTCCAAGGGCGCCAGCAACTCCGGGCCGTTATTGCGCACGCTATTGACCAGCGACGAAACCGGACGCGCCACAATACCCGCCACCGACTCGACGCTCGGCGTCTCGAGCAGCGCGGCCGGTGCCGGATGGTCCGGATCCAGCCAGGCAGCCCAATGCTCGCGCGGCATCGGCAGCGGCATCCGGTCATGGATGTGGGTGAGCTCGCCGACGGCGTCGGTGGTCAGGATGGTGCAGGACAGCAGCGGTTCGCTCGCCTGCAGCGAACGGTCCCGCCATACCGACCACAGCCCGGCCATATACAGCCGCGATCCATCGGCATTCGCCATGAAATAGGGATGTTTGGCGACCTTGCCCTTGGCTGCGGCATCCGGTTCGACCAGCCACTCGTACCAGCCGTCCATCGGTACCAGGCAGCGGCGGTACTTCACCGCATCCCGGAACGACGCCGTGGTCGTGGCCTTATCGGCGCGGGCGTTGAACAGCGGCTTCCCCTTCACCGGCACCCCGGGTTCGGCGACCTTGGTCCACACCGGGATCAGGCCCCAGCGCATCCGCCGGATGCGCAGCTTGGCCTCATCGTCCGGATGGTCGTGTTCGTGCCGCTCGACCACGGTGAGCACCCGGGTGGTCGGCGCGACGTTGTAGTTGGTGAACCCGCCGCCGTTGCCGGCAGGAGTCTCGTCGATGGCATCGAGCTCGACGGCGAGCCGACCGGGATCGGTAGTTGTCGCATATCTGCCACACATATCTCGATACTTCCACTAGGTGCCGACAGACTCGGGAAGAATTGATGATAGGTGGTGACCTGGTGAGAGTTGTGACATAGCATCATCTCGAGGGAATGGCCGTTAACTTATCTCGGGCAAGAGGAGAGACCCACCGTGACAACCATCGAGACCACCCCAGCGGCACCGGAGACGGCGCTGAAATCGGTCGATCCGGCCACCGGAGAGGTCATCGGCACACACACCATCGCCGATGCCGACGCGGTGCGCGCGGCCGTCGCCAAGGCCCGCAGTGCCGCCGCGACCTGGGGTGGACTGAGCTTCGATGAGCGGCGCAAACATCTGCTGCGCTGGTCGAGCCAGCTGGTCGCGGACTCCGAGGAATTCACCGCGCTGATCCACCGGGAGAACGGCAAACCGCTCGACGACGCGTTCCTGGAGTTGATGCTCGCACTCGAGCACATCGCCTGGGCGGCCAAGAATGCCAAGAAAGTTCTCGCGCCCAAGAAGATCGCCCCCGGGGCGTTCATGGCGAACTTCTCGGCCCGGCTGGAGCAGCGCCCGCTCGGCGTCATAGGCGTGATCGGCCCGTGGAACTATCCGGTCTACACCCCGAACGGCTCCATTGCCTACGCGCTCGCCGCGGGCAACGCCGTGGTCTTCAAGCCGAGCGAATTCTCCACCAGTATCGGCAATTTCCTCTCCGACGCGTTCAAGAAGGCCAATCCGGAGCTGCCGGAAGGGATCTTCGAAACCATCAACGGCTACGGCGCGACCGGCGCCGAGCTGGTCAAGTCCGGCGTGGACAAGATCGCGTTCACCGGCTCGACCGCGACCGGTAAGAAGATCATGGCCGCGGCCGCCGAATCACTGACCCCGGTACTGCTGGAATGCGGCGGCAAGGACGCGGTGATCGTCGCTGGCGATGCCGATATCAAGGCCGCCGCCGACGCGGTCGCCTGGGGCGCCACCGCCAATAGCGGCCAGACCTGCGCCGGAGTGGAGCGGGTGTACGTGGATCGTTCGGTTCGCGATGACTTCGTCGCCGAGGTCAAGCGCATCCTGATCGACATCAAGCCGGGCTCGGGCTCCGATGCCGCCTACGGACCGATGACCATGCCCAGCCAGATCGATATCGTGCGCCGGCATATCGACGATGCGCTGAACAGCGGTGGCACCGCGGTACTCGGCGGGCCGGAGTCGGTCAAGGGACCGTTCATCGAGCCGGTCGTGCTCGTCGATGTGGACGAGAGCTCCGAGGCGGTCGCCGAGGAGACCTTCGGCCCGACCGTCACCATCCGGACGGTGGACAGCGTCGACGAGGCGGTCGAGCTGGCGAACAAGTCCAAGTACGGCCTGTCCTCCGCGGTCTACTCGAAGAAGAACGGCCTGGATATCGCCCGTCGACTGCGCGTCGGCGCCACCTCGGTGAACTCCGTGCTCGCCTTCGCCGCCATCGCGGGCCTGCCCTTCGGCGGCGTCGGCGACTCCGGTATCGGCCGCATCCACGGCGAGCCGGGCCTGCGCGAATTCGCCCGTCCGCATTCGATCGCGGTGCAGCGCTTCGCGATTCCCGGCATGGCGCTGCTCAGCTACTCGCGGACCAAGTCCACGATGAAACTCCTGCGCCGCCTGGTCCCCATCCTGCACGGACGCCACAAGTAGGTTTGTGCGTCGGGCTCGTCTTTCCTGGCGAGCCCACTCACACCGTTAACCACCACCGAGCGAATCTCACGAGTTCGCGGCCGGTCTCAGGTCTCCGCCGAAGGCGCGGCCATCGAACTCAGCCGAGCCATCGAAGCGCATACGACTCAGCAGCGATCTCAGCCGCTGGCCAGGCATACCTCCAGCGCCGAAACCGCCCGCCCTCAGATGACCACCACGGAGCGAGTCTTACGAGCGACCGTTCGCGGCCCGTCTCGCGTCCGAGCCGAAGGCTCGGCCATCGAACTCAGCCGAGCCGTCGAAGCGCATGCGACGAAGTCGCAAGTCTCGACGGCTCGGACGCGAGGCCCACCCGTCGCCCGAACACCACCCCCCATCGAATCGCTACGCGATGCTGAATCTTCGGGGCCGCGAACCCGCCGCGCCGCAGGCGCGGCAAATCCAACACCGCCCGTGTGTCCAGGTTCGCGATGGGCGAAGATGGACGGGTGAGTTTCTGGCCAGCGCCCCATGTCGATGTACCCGTGCACGCGACCGTGACCCTGCCCGGATCGAAATCGATCACGAACCGGGCCTTGATCCTGGCCGCGCTCGCCGAGGGCCCTTCGACCATCTCCGGCGCGCTGCGCAGCCGCGATACCGAACTCATGATCGGCGCGCTGCGGGCATTGGGCGCTCGGATCGAGGGCGATGGGGACACGCTGACCGTGACGCCAGCGCCGCTGCACGGCGGCACCGTCGACTGCGGGTTGGCGGGCACCGTCATGCGGTTCCTGCCGCCGGTCGCGGCCCTGGCCACCGGCGATGTCGCCTTCGACGGTGACGAGCAGGCCCGGGTCCGCCCGCTGGCCACCATCCTGGACGCACTGCGTCGGATCGGCGCGGATATCGAGGGCGACGCACTGCCGTTCACCGTGCACGGCAAGGGTGCCCTGCGCGGCGGCGCGGTCACCATCGATGCCTCCGGATCGTCGCAGTTCGTCTCCGGTCTGCTGTTGTCGGCGGCCCGCTTCGACGAGGGCATCGTGGTGCACCACAACGGCAAGGCGCTGCCCTCCATGCCGCATATCGAGATGACGGTGGAGATGCTGCGGCGCGCCGAGGTCGCCGTCGAGGCACCCATCGATAGCCGCAAGGCCCAGACCTGGACCGTCGCACCCGGCCCGATCCGCGCGGTGAACTGGGATGTGGAGCCGGATCTGTCCAATGCCACGCCCTTCCTCGCGGCGGCCGCCGTCACCGGCGGCGAGGTCCGCATTCCGCATTGGCCGCGCCTGACCACCCAGCCCGGTGACGTGATCCGGGAGATCCTGGTGCGCATGGGCGCCGAGGTGACCCGCTTCGACGGCCTGCTGACCGTGCGCGGCCCGGAACGGCTCGCCGGTATCGATATCGATCTGCACGATGTGGGCGAGCTGACCCCGACCGTGGCCGCCCTTGCGGCACTGGCGGATTCGCCGTCCCGGCTGCGCGGCATCGCGCACCTGCGCGGGCATGAGACCGATCGGCTCGCGGCCCTTTCCACCGAGATCAACCGGCTCGGCGGCAATGTCACCGAGACCGAGGACGGATTGGAGATCACCCCGGCCCCGCTGCACGGCGGCAACTGGCATTCCTACGCCGACCACCGAATGGCAACCGCCGGTGCGATTCTCGGACTGAAGGTGCCGGGTGTGGCGATCGAGGATATCGGCACCACGGCCAAGACGCTGCCCGGATTCGTCGGCCTGTGGGGGCAGATGCTCGATCCGACGCTCTCGAGTCAGGGAGCGGCCCGCTGAGAAAACGCGAGTACGACGAGTCGGATGTCCGGGTACGCCCGGGCAGATCGTCGCGTCCACGCACGAAAACCCGTCCGCAGCACAATGATGCGGAGTCGGCCATGGTCATTTCGGTGGACCGCGGTCGTTGGGGTTGTGTGCTCGACGGCGATCCGGACAAACTGATCGTCGCCATGCGGGCCAGGGAACTCGGCCGCACCCCGATCGTCGTCGGCGACCAGGTCGACGTGGTCGGCGATCTCTCCGGAAGACCCGATACGCTCGCGCGCATCGTCCGCGTCGCGGAACGCCGAACGGTATTGCGTCGCACCGCCGATGACACCGATCCCTTCGAGCGGATCGTCGTCGGCAATGCCGAACAGCTCTTCATCGTGGTCGCCCTCGCCGACCCGCCGCCGCGCACCGGTTTCGTCGAACGGGCCATGGTCGCCGCATATGCCGGTGGGCTGCAACCGATTCTGTGTCTCACCAAACACGATCTGGCGGCCGAATCCGAATTCGCCGCCGCCTTCGACGATCTCGACCTCACCATTATCTACGGCGGCATCGACGACCCACTCGATCCGGTCCTCGAGTTGCTCACCGACCGTCTCACCGCCTTCATCGGCCACTCCGGCGTCGGCAAGTCGACACTGGTCAATCGTCTTGTCCCCGATGCGGATCGAGCCGTCGGCGAGGTCTCCGGCGTGGGCAAGGGCAAGCACACCTCGACCCAATCCGTCGCCCTGCCACTCCCCGGGGGCGGCTGGGTCATCGACACGCCCGGTGTCCGCTCCTTCGGCCTGGCCCATATCACCCCCGACGATGTCATCGCCGCCTTCACCGATCTGGCCGCCGCCATCGAGGACTGTCCGCGCGGCTGTACCCACCTCGGTCCGCCCGCTGATCCGGAATGCGCATTGGACGCATTGCCCGGCAAAGAACGTCGCGTGGCGGCCATCCGGCTCCTGCTGACCGCACTCAACGCCAACGACTCCTGGTAGCCGCCGAAATCTAATGTCCGTCGGGCTGTTCCGGGGCGAAGGGCCATTCCTCGAAGCGGGTGCACCGACCGTCGGAGTCGAACCGCAACACCCACAGATCACGCCAGCGCGAGAGCGTATCCCACCGATACTCCACGCTCACTCGGACAACGGCGGTCGAATCCTGCACCGCGACAATCTCGGAGACCATCGTGAACGCTTCATCGGGCCCGCTGCGCTCGGCCTCCCAGAACACCCCGAGCGGTTCGAGACCGACAATGGGATCCGCCCACGGCGACACCAGATATTCGACATCGCCGGTGAACAGCTCGCCGAGCAGTCCGGTGCCCGGCGAGCGCCAGGCCCGTTCGTAACCACCGACCCAATTCTCGATAGCGTCCCGATCCACGCCTCGAAGCTACTCCGCCGCACCGTCCCTCGTGGCCGTTAGCGCCGGATCGCCCGATTTCGTACCGTCCCAGCTCACCGAGGGCAAAGTCGACGCCGTCCTCGGTAGCACCGCGTCGACGCC